>NZ_CP111059.1 GCF_026250525.1 Chondrinema litorale | reverse complement strand
TGTGTGATCAACCGGCGGATATGCGCAAGGGCTTCGATGGATTGAGTGGTTTGGTAGAAAACTATATGGGACAAAAAATCTATTCTGGAGATGCCTTTATATTCTTGGGAAAACGGCTTGATCGACTGAAGATTCTAGTTTGGGAACCCAGTGGTTTTATTCTCTATTATAAACGGCTTGAGTCCGGTACGTTTAATTTACCAGCAAGTAAATCGTCTTCTATTTACCTGAGTTATAGTGAATTTTGGTTGCTACTTGATGGCTTGGAAGTGGCAGTTACAAGACGCAGAAAACGCTATGAAAAACCACTTGAATAGTTGCTAAAATCATTGTCTAACTGACTATTGAGTAGTATTTTAGAGTTATGACAGGAACAGGAGATACTACTTTATTAGAGCAAAATGCTGCATTGATAGAAGAGAAAAAACAACTCTTGGAACAAGTTCAACTGCTTAAAGCTGAGCTATCAGAATTAAAGCGTTTGATCTACGGTAGCAAGCGAGAACGATTCATTCCTAGTGATACCAATAGCAAGCAACTCACTTTGCCATTAGATGAAAATGTTCCTGCCGAAACGCCTGCTAAAGTAAAACAAACCATCAGTTATCAAAGAGTTGCTGCTGGCGAAAAGCAGCCACAAGGCTCATCTCGCCAGCCATTACCAGCACACCTTCCTCGCAAAGAGGTAGTGTTAGAGCCTGAAGTGGATACCACTCACATGCGCAAGATTGGAGAAGAAATTACTGAGGAGCTAGACATGACACCAGCCAAGGTATTTGTTCGTCGTTATATCAGGCCACGTTATGTGAGTAAAGAAGAAGAATTTTATATAGCCAACCTACCAGCCAGACCAATTGGCAAGGGTATTCCAGGACCTGGATTATTAGCCCATATTCTGGTGGATAAATTTTGTCACCATCTCCCTTTCTACAGACAACAAAAAAGATTTAACCAGTTAGGGATAAAGATTGCTCCTAGTACTTTGGGTAACTGGTTAAAGCCAGCTTGCCAATTGCTAGCCCCTTTATATCAGGCATTAAAATTTGAGGTGTTGCATAATAATTACTTACAGGTTGATGAGAGCCCAATTAAGGTGTTAGATGATACCAAAAAAGGAAAGACTCATCGTGGTTACTATTGGACTTATTATTCTCCAGAGCAACAGGTTGTTTTGTTTGATTACCAAAAAGGCAGATCTAGAGAAGGCCCTGTCAATATGCTACAAGGTTATGAAGGCTATATCCAAACAGATGGATACAAAGTTTATGATCAGCTCCTTGAAGAAGAAGGGATGAACATCATCCTTGTTGGATGTATGGCACACGTACGCAGATACTTTGAAAAAGCTTTGGATAACGATGAATCCAGAGCCAAACATGCCTTGCTATTATTCCAGCAATTGTATGCTATTGAACGTGAGGCAAGAGACAACGAGCTAGATGCCTTGCAACGATATGAACTTAGGCAAGAAAAATCTCGTCCAATCATGGATTTGTTGGGGCAATGGATTGTAGCTGAGTATCCTAAAGTATTGCCGAAATCTAGCATAGGTAAAGCCATGCATTACTTGGCAGAGAGATACAATAAACTGTATGTATATCTTAATGATGGCAGGTTAGAAATAGATTGCGCGGCAACCGTAACAACCTGATTGAAAATAATATTCGACCAGTGGCTATTGGCAGAAAGAACTATTTGTTTGCTGGATCACATGAAGCAGCACAAAGAGCAGCTATGATGTACAGCATATTAGGCAGTTGTAAATTACACCAAATCAATCCATACGAATATCTGCAAGATATATTTGAAAGACTTCCAGAGCATCCAATCAACAAAATAAATGAGTTGCTACCACAAAACTGGAAATCCACGAGCTAATAAATCCTCTTATTTTTAGCATGTGCTACTTGATGGGGTGGATACTTTCAAATGGAGGTAATGATATAATAATAGATGATTACGGAAGCGGGTATACGATACTTTTTTTTATAGATAGAGGTATCTTAGATCATTACTCTGCCTTTGTCTACACAAATAATTATGACAAAATACAGGAGTTTGAATCAAAAATAAATAATGATAATGTAAAAGGCACAAATTATAAGTTAGCACCCAATTGGTATAGAATAGGGCCTCCTTGAAAATTGATTAAGACCAATAAAAAATAAGAGTTGGATAGATAAAGTTCAGCTTTTTTTTGTTTCAAATCTTGGTACCTGCTGTTTTGGACTATTTAAAAAGTACAATACTGTGAGTAATCCTATTGATAAAACTGGAAAATATTGCTTTTGGATAGTATAGACACACTCATCCCATAGGCTTTTCAGCTTTAGGTTTAGGCGGCCTGAAGTAGAGGGGCTTGTTCTGATTTCCTTTTGCTGATCTTAACGGCATTGGCCATCATAACTGCGAAAAAAACGTGTATCATTTCTCGTTTTTCTCCTTTAACCTTGATCTTATTGAGGCCATAAGCTGTTTTATGCACGCCAAAACTTCCCTCCATCACCGTGGCTCTTTGGCTAGAGATGAGACTTCTGAGTTGGCTTTCAGCAGGGTTGTTTACTTTAGGACCTTTCTTTGGAAAGCAGGTAAATATCTTCTTTTCTGTTAAATACTTCCTGTTTTTGTTGGTGGCGTAAATGCGATCTGCTCCTAGTTGATGAAGTGAGCCAAATATCGATCTATGTTTTAAACTACTTAATTTCAGTCTGGTACTTTCATTAAAAGCGCGGAACTCCATGGTATCGATAAAGCAGATACCATCCACCTGAAGCAGGTGTGCCTTCATTCCGAACTCAACCCTTTTAGCTTCTTTACCTCGCACTATCGGCCTAACATAAGCCTTGGGAAGTGATACAATCCTGTTTTTCAATTCTTTAGCTGGATGCTGCTGCAAGAATTGCTGTTGCTCGATTATCTTCTTTATAGTTTTTAGATATGTTCTCTCATGTAAGTGAAGCTGTATTTGTGGATTTTCGTTAAGTAGGCATTGCAGTTGCCCCAATCCTTTGGATAGTAGATATATCAATGACTTTTTACGCTTGCGACCAGCTTTATATGTCTTTTTACGACTACGATCATAAGACATCTGCATGCGCTTTTGATCTATATATTTGGAGCCAGGTCGTTTTACTCCTAATATTTTACAGTATCTGTAAAGCTGCTTTTCAAACACCCATTGGCAGCTCTCCCAGAGCAGCTTAACATCGGTAGGAAAACGAATATAACTCTCATAACAAGTAGCATCCATTAAGAGCACATGCGTATTATGCATGTCTGTTTTCCAGTGTTGGAGTAGTACCTCTTGAAGTTGTTGCCAATCAGTATGGTCCGCCATATACGTCCTGATTCGACTTAAAATGGCCTTATCCTTAATCTTTTGATGATCCTGTAGCAATTTATTGCAAAATAGCTGAAGGCTCCAATCGGTATTAAAGCGTGCTATGAGCTTTTCATCACTCAGGTTTAAATAGGCTTTTAGAAACATTAAGCCAAACATGCCCTGAGGCGAAAACCAGCTAGGAGCACCAGGGCCTTTATTTTTCTTAGGCAGACATGCAGAAAGTTGTTCCCAAGGGATGCTATCATAAACATTACCCAATTTACTACTCTTAAATAAATACCATTTTGGAGTTAAGTAATCTTGTGGTTGGAAAAGCTGTTGATCTCTCATATATTGTAGTGTTAATTGTGATTAGACACTACAATTTAACAAATCAAAAACCCCGAAAAAAGCTTTTATTAGCTAATTGCGGGGTTTTATTTTATACATTAATGCATTTAAAACCTTGATTTTCAATCCCTTTTATTTAAAAGGTAAGGCCTAGAATATCAAACTAAAAGATATTCAATTAGTACCATTACATTTCAATAAAATAGCTCTTAGAACTAATTGAGTGGCTTAAACTCAGAAAACAATTCTTTCATTTCGCTGCGTTCGCCTACAGGTACATATTCACACACCTTAGAAAACTCATTCCACATATCTAATACAATTTTATTGGAATGCGCGAGCTCCATTGCTTCTTTAGATTTCCAACCGAAAACCTCGATCACAGTTTCGTCTTCTGCCTTTACAATAATTGGTCGCCTGTCGGTTACCAGACTTTCGATTTTGAGCGTTTGCCAGTGAATTTCGAGTAAAGCTGCGAGTTCAGTTTCTTTTCCAGCAAATGGTTTATAGCCAATAAATACGATTTTTTCCATGAGTTTAAAAAATTGGGCTCATGTATATGAGTTAGGATTGATTATTAAACGTAAGCGAAGTTAATAATCAATCCATTATTTTATTCAATACTGCGCAGATAATCATTCTCCAATCCAAGATTGAAAGATTTCTTTCTGCAATTCTGTAGGATTTTCAATTTGCTTTAGCTTATACACTTTCTTTTCTGGGTCACTTTCAGCAGGATTTGCTTCTAACTTTAAACCAGCCATGCCCAGATATTTATCATAATCTAGAGGTTTGGTAGTGTAGATATATTCAAAAATCTCTGTAAGTGGTGCACCTGCTACGGTTTCGCAAGTTTGCTCAAACTCAGCATCTGTAAAACCTCTGCCTAATTCTTTATAATATCTGTAATACACATATTGCATTACATCATCTAAAGATTTCTCATTTTTAGTAGCATTGCGAATAGCAAAATCTAACAGCAAACCAACAACAGGGCCTTTTTGGTAATAAGAGATTGTTTTTCCTTTTTCTTCTCCTTGCGTGCCAAATGGCCCGTCTTTCCAAGTATTGTAGCTTGATTGTACCAGTGATTGATATTTTTTACCCGGATTGTTTTCAACTACATTGATGTTGTTTTCAAAATCTTCGAACAAGGTTTCTACACTTGCCAAGCCAGCTCTTTTAATCACCAAATACTCATAATAAACCGATAAACCTTCACTCACCCAAAGCAAATTGGTTTTGCTCCCTTGGTCGTAATCGAATGGCCCTAACTCAAAAGGTCTGATGCGTTTTACATTATAATGATGGAAATATTCATGTGCTAGAAAGTTGAGTACGCCATTCATAGCAGCATCTGAATTAAGTCTATTTCCATCGAAACTTACAGTAGTATTATTTAAATGCTCAATTCCACCCCTACCCGGACCAATGCCAATAAATGTATATTCTTTATAAGGAATATCGCCAATAATCGCCACAGCAGATTCTACCATTAGTTTTAATTTTTGCATAAAACCTTCGTGGTCAAAGTCGCCTAATTTGTAACCAACAAATCGGTGTAACTTACCTCCTACTTCAAAAGAAGGTAGTTCTTCCATATTACCAATTAGAATAGGGCAATCGTATAAAATATCGAAATCTGGTGCGGTAAACTCGTTCGTTTTTCCTTTTACCAAAGTTAATCCTGTTGCAATTTTACTCCACGCCTCATTCATCTCTACCTTAACTGCAACCGGTATATTGATAAATCCATCCACATAGAAAAAAGTACTGGCATTAATCAAATAAGCATGTTCAGCATCTACATAGCTATTTGCCACAAACTGTTTACTGGTTTTTATATCATAGTTCAGCGTAAAAGCTTTGTTTTTTACACCTGTAATTTGCCAAGTGTTCTCGTTGATTTTATCCAAAGTGAGTTTTTCCCCTTTGCTATCTTCTGCTGAAATGCTTACAATTTCATCGGCATAATCCATAATCTGATAATAACCGGGCATCCATTTAGGCATTTTAAAATTGAGGGTGTCTTGCTGCCAACCTGAAGTTTGCAATTTTACATGCAAGCCATTGCTAGCTGGCTCAGGAAATGAAACTGTGTAAGCCATTTTGCCTGTTTGAGCTTGTGCAAACCCGGCAGTGGAAAGTACTGTAATTAAACAGCAGATAAGTATAAATGATAGTTTAGTTATCTTCTTCATCTAGGGTTAAAAGTCTGGTAGTAAAGTAAATTTTCGCCTGCAAGTTAATTCATTTCATCGCAATATCATGTGTAGATTTCACACTTAAATGAAATAGATTTTCATTTACTTCACTTGAAGATGGATATGATCATCGTGCCTTACAGCTCCACAACCATGAAATCTGATTTTGTTGTTTGATAAATGCATCCTCTTTTTTAGATGAGGTTCGATAAATATCTTTTCAACCGCTGCTTGTCTCAATATTATTTTAATCAAATTTTTAGTCGCCTTTTGGGAGAATGTTAGGTCTCGATTCACCTCTCCTAAAGTCAAATATTTCGGGAAATCGTACTGCCAGTAACCTCTCTCTTTACATAATACTATTTGATTAAATTCTTTTGCTGTTGGACTCTCATAAATGCCATATCCACTTCTAGATGGCTTTAAATTCGTCAACGTTCCTGCACTGTCTTCATAAATAAAGACAATGTCTATTTTCTTTCCATCATTGTGGCTGAGGTGTGGCAAAAGTGGAAACTTATCAAAAAAAGGAAAGTTGGCGTCCAAATAAACCAGTTTGATTCCTGCATGCTTCTTTTCAAAATCACTTGCAATTTGAGCAAGTACATTATTGAGCTCAGGCTTTACATAGTTTCTATTAGCCAAAGTAAATATGATGGAGCGCGCTACAATCGATTCAGATTCTTTGATCTTTTCTCTACCTAACAAAGGAGCCAGATTTGGCACTACTAAAAGTGTACAGATTAAATATAAGATGGTAAAAGTGCCGGCTCTCTTTATACTTCTTACTTTGCTTTTTTTACTTACTAGTATTAGCGTAAACAGATAAACCAAGCCTCCAATTTGTGTAAGAATCGTGAGTATTAGAATTGAAATGAGGTGAAATACAAAGCGAAAAAATTTCTTCATTTAACTATCAGTTTTGCTAAATAAAACCTGCAATAGTTAATAATTATACTTTTGTTGTTAGTGCTTTTTCAAATATTAATTCAAAAAATAACATGTAGATAATGCCTTCTATCACTTCTTGGTGTTTTCGGTAAGTTTGAAAAGTACCATTTCTTTAATCAATTCCATTGGCATAGGCACACTGAGTGGGAATTGTACCGAACCTTTTGCCCATTTATATTTTGCTTTTTCTATTTCTGTTTTAAAATGGGCAATCGCCGAAGGTGTGGGATAAAAACCTATGTGTTTCTTATATCCGGCAAAATACACCAAAGGACCATTATATTTATAAGCAGGCATATCATAACTAATTACTTCTTCTGCCTGTGGCGCTGTATTTTTAATATGTGCCCTTATCTCTTCCAGAATTTCTTTAATCGGCTCAGAAAAAGTAGCTATATATTCATCCACATTCTTATAATTCCCTTTCATAATTTAAGCATTTATATATGGCTAAGTTAAAAGAATTATGAGTTTAAGAGCATAGCCAATTCCGACAAAAGCACTCCCCGTTTGCGACTAAATTATCTAATCATTTTTTCACTCTTGGCTTATAAATATTGGTGTATAAAAAAAGCCTGAGTAATGAAACCCAGACTTATAAAATGGTAATTTCCTTTTCCTTTATACCAATGATAATGATGCTGAAAGTGTAATTTCAGTATCGAGAAGTTTAGAAATTGGGCAAACCTCTTTGGCTTTTTCTGCTATTTTCTTGAATTCGTCTTCTGCGATTTCTGGCACCTGTCCTTCCAATTCTAAATGAATTTTGGTGATGGCACCATCTTCAAAAGTGATTTTGGCATCGGTATCCAGATTATCTGCTGTGTAACCTTCTTCATTTAAAAGAAAGCTCAATTGCATAGTGAAGCAGCTAGAATGTGCCGCAGCTACCAATTCTTCTGGGTTTGTACCTACTCCTTCTTCAAATCTACTTTTGTAAGATACTTGAGTTTGGCTAAGCGTAGTACTTTCTGTACTTACAGTTCCTTTACCTTCTTTTCCAGTGCCTTTCCAGTTGGCACTTGCTTTTCTTGTAAATTTCATGTGCTATTTAGTTTTTATTATATAATACTTCTCAGCGTAATTTGTTCACAAAAAGCTCATCAATTCAGGCGATTTCATTAAAGATTCATTCTCTCGTAATCTGTTAAAAAAGTCGATCTAGTTTTCTGCCTTCAAGCTTTTACTTGTGCTTGCTTTTTAAGTCTTCCAGAGAGTTTCATCCCACTTTTTATATTTAATCCGATTAATACCAAATTACCAATACCAAAAGCAAACTCTGCCATCTGTACGTAAAAAAAGACAACATCAATTTCCTTAAAACTTACCCGATAGTAAAGAAATGAAGCTAACGAAATTAAGACGATGCCATTAAATACGATTAGCTTCATTCTCTTTTGCTTTTGCAACACTTCTTGGTTGGTTGATTTACCCGCTAGTTTATTGCCAGAAATTCCTAATGTAGGCATGGCTATTAAGAGCAATGGAAGTGCATAGAAGATACTGGTTTTTACTGTTTTGATGAAGGTTTCCTCTCCGTTGAGTTCAGCAAATACCGAAGAAGTAAAAAATGTAAGAATAATAATTACAGCAATGGCAGTTGCAAGCAAATGGATTTTTACTAAGTTCTTTCTTTTCATGGTTGGCTATAATTTTCTGAAATTATTTAAATGTCTTTGGTAGACATGGCTAATTTCAGTTTTTACTCTAGCCTAAAATTGTAAAAATCGGAAATCGGGCATTTCTTTTCTGAGTTTGCCCGGCGACTTACCTGTAATACGTTTGATGGTATTTATAAAATGAGCTTGGTCGAAATAGTTGGTATCGTGACTTATACTGGTGAGTGAATCGTTGGAATGATGCATCTGATACACACTTTGATACAGTTTAACCAGATTAATGTATTCTTTTGGCGCACAGCCAACATATTTGTAAAACTGATTTCTTAAAGTGCGTGAAGTAACTCCGATGGCATTTGCCAGTTCGTCTAGTTTTATTTCTCCAGCATGTTTTTCTACCATTTCCACAGCTTGGGTAATTACAGATAAATCTTTCACCAAAACTGATTCTAAAAAGATATTTTCCACTTCATCAAACATCTGATTTGGTTTGCTGCGAGCTTTAATTTTCCTTTTAAAAGCAGCGGCTTGTTCTTTAAACAGCTCTTGGGTATCTATTAGCCAAGGTAAATCTTCTAAAAGGGTATTTGTGAGATAGGCTAGTGCAAATGGTTTTACATGAGCTCCAATTATCTTTATACGATCGCTTAGTGGTTTTACTGTGATTTTGTGCGAAGTGATTCTCGAAATCACCATATCTACTTCAACCTGTTGGTTTAAATCGTGGTTAGTCACCAAAAAGGGATGATCGAAGAAATAACCAAAAGTAATTCGAGGAAATGGAATGATATATTCGCCTTGGGAATCCGCTTCACTAACCTGAACATCAATAAAAAAATAATACTCTACTAACGAAGTCAAAAATTGATTATCAGGCTTTTTTATGAGGAAATTATCTGTCAACTCGCATGAATTTATAGACCAGAAAGCTTTTGATAATAACTTATCTGGATGGAATTTAATTCAGAATAAATATTTTAAAACTTAGGTTTGGCTTTCGCTTAAATACCGAAGATGTTGCTCCGTAAAATGCTTAAAGCCTGTAAGCTTCAAATCAGCTATATCGAATTTGGGATGATCATATTCAAATGATGCAGGAATGGCAACAGCTTTCATGCCGGCTCTTTTAGCAGCTCTTAAACCAGAACCAGAATCTTCGAAAGCTAAACAAAATTGCGGTGGAATATCAAGCTTATGCGCAGTTGTTAAATAAACTGCCGGATCCGGCTTGCCTTTTGGCGCCTCGTCTGAAGAGGTAATGGCATCAAAATAATGGGTAATACCAACTTTTTCTAACACTAAAGGAATAAGTTGGTAAGGTGAGTTGGTAGCCAAACCTATTTTAAATTTTCTTTGCTTAAAGAATTCTAATGTATTAGCTATGCCATCTATAGGTTTGCCTTGCGTGGCAATTAATTCTCCTACCTTATCAATTACGGCATTTTCTACTTCGTGCAGAGGAGTGTTTTGCCAAGGGCTATTATTAAACCAATACTCGGTAACTTCTCTGGTTGTTAGGCTTGCTGTAACTGCGGCTTGTTCTTCTGTTACATTTACTCCCATTGACGTGAACACTAACTTCTCTGCTTTCTTCCAGAGAGGCTCAGAGTCAATAATAATTCCATCCATATCGAAAATTACAGCACGTATCACTTCACAAAATCTTGATATTTCAAGAGCAATTACTAAAAGAATCTATCTATTACTTCTTCAAGAATTTCTTTAGTAAGGGGCTTACTTTTAAAGTCTGTTACATTAATATTTTTGTTTGCAAAAACCTTATCATCAGGGTTTTTAGAAGTGGTGAGCATCACTATAACATGCTCTCCCTGCTGATCTTTTTCTAACTTATTATATTCTTCAATAAATTCCCAGCCGTTCATGCCGGGCATGTTAATATCTAGAAATATTAATTGAGGATGAGCTAATTTCTGGTATCTCTGCAATTTTAGATATTCTAAAGCATCGTATCCAGTTTCTTTAGTTATTACAATTTCAGCTGCTCCACTTTTTTTAATAATCCGTTCATGAAAAAAATTATCGTCCGGATTATCGTCCACCAGCATTATACAATTTACCTTTTTCATAATTTTAATTTTGGGATAGTAAAATTAAAAGTTGATCCTTCTCCAACTTCCGACTCAACCCATATTTCTCCTTCATGAAGTTCAACAATTTTTTTGCAATTTGGTAATCCAATACCATATCCTTGATATTCTCTACTTGTATGCAATCGCTGAAAAATCTGAAAAATTCGAGTAAAATGAACTGATGATATCCCTATTCCATTATCTGCTATTGTAAACTTCCAACTACCATTTTCCCTTAGAGCATTTATTTTTATATGCGGAGTAATCTCCTTTTTTTGAAACTTAATAGCATTGCTAATTAGGTTCTGAAATAGTTGTCGCATTTCAGTTTCATAAGCATATAATTTAGGCATTTCACCTATTTCAATTACTGTATTATTAGTATTTATAGATTCTGAAAGATCAGAAACTGCATCCTCTGTTAATTTTTTACAATCTACTAAACTTAATTTTCTTTCCCTTCCTAATCTAGAATAATCTAACAAAAACTTAATTAAGTTTCTCATTCTCTCAGTTGCATCACCAATTATTCTTAAATATTTGGAGCCATCTGCATCAAATTTATCGTTATAATCTTCTACCAAAATATTTACAAAATTGGTTACAGACCTTAGTGGCTCTTGCAAATCGTGTGAAGCAATGTAAGCAAACTGCTCAAGTTCGGTATTTTTTTGTTCCAGCTTTTTTACATACTGAGAAGCCAACATTTCTTCTGCCTCTTTTCGCTTAGTTATATCCTGCCTAATTGCTAAATATCTATATATATTTCCTGCTTCACTTTTAAATGGAACAATAGAAGTATGTACCCAATAATAAGAGCCATCTTTTGCCTTATTTTTAATGTCACCTATCCACACTTCACCTGTTCTAATTGTTCCCCACAGCTTCTTAAAAAAATCTCTGTTGTGATGTTTTGAGTTAATCAGTTTATGTGTATTACCTATAATCTCGTCTCTATTATATTTAGAAATTTCGCAAAATTTTTCATTCACATCTGTAATTATACCTTTCTCATCTGTAAAAGCAACAATTGAGCTTTTATCTAAAGCTTGCTTATAATATTCGAGTTCTTGATTGGTATCTCTTAACGATTTTTGCAGCTCTATCCACTTTATATCCTTTTTATTTAGATCTATTCCAATAACAGATATATACAAAACACTAATTAAGATAAATACAACAGTTGAAAAGACTAATCCAAAATCGTAATTGATGATGTTACTATTTATCACGATCAACAAAATGTAGGTTAAACTAATTGAAAGAAGTACAATAAATGGAATAAGCTTTCTAATTAATTTACTACCATCATAATCTTCAAAAATTAAAGCAGTAAAGCCCAAATGAATATTTTTGAATGATAGACTTGCTGCTAATAATATAAATAGCATTGAAGTGTGTACAGCCATAGTATTGATAAAAAACACCTTGTTTGCTGTTGGGACTTCCAAAATAAAAGTGATTAGGGATACAAATGCTATTACTAAAACCAGCATTAAAACATGCTGTACAGTTTTAAGAATTATTAATTGCTCTGTTTGAATAGCTATTAGACACAAGCCCAACATTGAAAAACAAAAAGCTGTGCCAGCAGACATTCTACCCGGATAATCGCCCGAGAGTAGATCATTTACAAAGAAGTTATCTAAAAAAGATGGCACTGAGAAGAGGTATTCTCCTAGACTAAAGCTGCCTATAAAAAGTACCAAGAAACCTAATAATCTACTAATCGATTTGAAATGTATTTTTCTGCTAAATGCAAGTGTGATACCTAGTGCAGATAAAAAAAAACACAGAGCAGTGTTAAATTTCATTGTCGGGCCTCCAACAACTATATTTAAAACTGAACTTATGTTAAATACCCACCCTATAATTACCACAATACTGGTAATCATAGCGAGCCCAGAGACTACCAACACAATTTGTCTTCTGCCTTTTTTTACTTTATTTATCATTTAGATATGCACTGGTAATTAGTCTATTTCTTCGAAAAATGAAATTTCTTACTTTGCTAAAGCTAACAATTAAATATATCAATTAACAAAATTAAAATTAGAAGTAAATATCATTTGCTTACTAATCTTTATACAGAAATTGAGTACGTATTTAATTGAATAACTTTTATGCTTAGTTCTTAACACATAGCACTTACCGTATGTTTTTACATTAATAAATAAATGACGATTCAAACGAAAGTAATTTTTAGCCTTCATCAACTTTTCTATCCATTTGATAAAGTTTATGTTAAATAATAGCACTGCATTAGCCAGAAGCTATTTCTACTACTATTTTATTAAATCCTTAAAACTTTTTCTCAAAAACCCTTGATTCTAATCCATTTCAGGCTTATACTTGCATTATTTAGAATTAGTCTAAATTAAAATAAAGATGAATTACTACATACTCCCGCTTGCCTTTTTTCTACTATCAAGCTTTTTTGTAAAAGCTCAGGATAGAATTATCACCGCCGGAAGCGCCAACTCTGAGATCGTTTGCGAACTAGGTTTGTGTGATAAAATTATTGCTACGGACCGAACCAGTCTTTACCCTTCTAAGCTGACTTCGCTGCCTTCTATCGGTTACAGAAGTTCGATTAGTGCAGAGGGAATTATCTCTCAAAAACCCGATCTAGTAATTTTTGAAAAAGATTATGTGAAAGATGAGTTGATAACACAGATCAAATCCACTGGAATTAAAACATTGGTACTCGAAAGAGAAGGAAACTTTGAAAGTACAAAGAACAGAATAAGAGCGATAGCAACAGCTCTAGATAAAGAAAAAGAAGGTGAAGCACTTATCACTAAAATTGAAACTGAATTAGATATAGTTAAACAGAAAGTAAATGCTAGCCAAGCTCGCCCAACTATTCTGTGTGTGTATGCCAGAGGGATGGGCACAATGCAAGTAGCAGGAGCAATTGATACAGATTTTGAAATATTGGAGATCGCTGGGGCAAAAAATGCCTTGCCAGAAGTCTCTGGTTATAAACCGCTTAATGCAGAAGCGCTTATTCAGACTAACCCAGATTACATTCTCTTTTTTGAGTCTGGTTTGGCAAGTGTTGGAGGGATTGATAAAGTGCTAGAAGTAACCGGAGTGGCACAAACTACTGCTGGCAAAAAGAGACAGATTATAGCCATAGACGGCATAAAACTCACTAATTGGGGGCCAAGAATTGCAGAAGCTGCTCAGGAACTTTTTCAACTAACTCATCCAACTGAAGAATAAAATGCAGATCGCGCTCACTAACAAAAATATCTCAAAACATACACTTACCATCTTATTGATGTTTGGGCTGCTCGGCTTGCTATTCTTTAGCTCAATGGCAATTGGCTCAGTAGCTATATCTCCCATCGATATTGCGCAGGTTTTTGCACAA
Source organism: Chondrinema litorale (assembly GCF_026250525.1). Classification (GTDB taxonomy): domain Bacteria; phylum Bacteroidota; class Bacteroidia; order Cytophagales; family Flammeovirgaceae; genus Chondrinema; species Chondrinema litorale. Next base: position 132,622 of record NZ_CP111059.1, on the reverse strand, counting down.
AAGCTGGGGCTAATTTCAGGCATAGATGAGATGAAAGAATTGGTTTTAATTAATATCCGACTACCGCGCTTGTTGCTCACCATTTCGGTGGGCGCAGCGCTGGGTATTAGTGGCGCAGCATTACAAGGTTTATTTAGAAACCCGCTGGTGGAACCCGGAATTATCGGTGTATCTAGCGGAGCAGCATTGGGAGCTATATTCGTCATTATGTTTATGGGAACAATGGCCCCTGCACTGCTCGAAATTTCAAGAACTTACTTAATGCCTCTTTTTGCTTTTTTGGGTGGAGGCTTAGCCACAGCCTTCACCTTAAAACTCAGTAAATCCGAAGGCAAAACTCAAATTACTTATCTGATTCTGGCGGGAGTTGCTATAACTTCGCTAGCAGGAGCAGCAATTGGTTTATCCATTTTTTATGCAGACGATGCCCAATTGCGCTCCTACACTTTCTGGACATTGGGCGACTTAAGCTCAGCTACTTGGGAGAAACTAAACATACTTTTCCCATTGATTGGCATTGCATGCACAGGCCTTATAACAATGAGTAGATCGCTAAATGCCATAGCTTTGGGAGAGTCTGAGGCTTTTCATTCTGGCGTATCGGTAGAGAAAGTGAAGCTGCTTACTGTGTTGTTTAGTGCCATGGCAGTAGGTGTTTCAGTAGCCTTTACCGGCATTATTGGTTTTGTGGGTTTAGTTGTTCCTCACATTATCAGAATCAGTTTTACATCTGATCATACTTTAGTTTTACCTTGCTCGGCAATTGGAGGTGCTTGTTTACTACTTTTGGCAGATATTTTTGCTCGAACTATTGTAATACCCGCCGAATTACCAATAGGTGTAGTTACTGCGGTAATTGGCACTCCATTTTTCATTTATCTACTTATTTCAAGTAAAAAGAAAAAATTAATCTGATGTTTACAATCGAACATATATCGAAAAGTATTGGTAGAAAAACCATTCTCAGGAACTGTTCACTTCAGATTGAGCCGGGTAAATTTACGGCAGTAGTAGGGCCTAATGGTGCAGGTAAAACCACATTGCTAAAAATACTTTCAGGAGAAACAAAGAAATTTACTGGTGCAGTTAAGCTCAACGGGAAAAATATTAGTGATTTTAAAAATCATGAATTATCTAAACTCAGAGCCATACTTCCCCAACATACAGTGGTAAATTTCCCTTTTACTGTAGAACAGGTTATTGAAATTGGCAGGTATGCTTTTAAAGATTCCTCAGCAGAAAAACACGAAGCAATTGATCAAGCCATAGTATTAACAGGCTTAAATAAATACAGAGGAAGATATTACCAAACGCTTTCAGGTGGAGAAAAGCAGCGAGTACAAATGGCAAGAGTAATTGCTCAATTGCTACATAACTCTCCTGATCCAAAGTATTTGCTACTTGATGAGCCTACATCTAGCCTCGATTTGGCTCAGCAACATGCACTATTGGCTTTAGCCAAAAAGCAATGCAACCGCCACATTGGTGTACTGGCTATTTTGCACGATCTCAATCTGGCGATTCAGTATGCAGATGATATTTTATTTTTAAAAGAAGGACAAACAATAGCCTATGGTGCTTGTAACGATGTTGCCACTACCGATGTAATTGAAGAAACATTTTCGCATCCGGTAAAACTAATTGAAGATAATGGCCAACTAATTATAGTTCCAAAATCTATTTTAAACATGCAGACAAAAAATTTAAATACAATTTCATATGGACAATTCAACTAAAACAAAATCACCAGAAGAACTTTACGAAGCCTGGAAAGCACTAGAAGTGGAAAAACCGGGCATAAGAATTAGAGAAGCGGCAATTGCACTTAACTCAAGTGAAGCACAATTACTGGCAACTACCTTAAATGAAGAAACTGTAAGATTAAATTCTAACTGGGAAGATTTATTGAAAAGACTGCCGGAGCTAGGCAGGGTAATGTCGCTCACAAGAAACGATGCTTGCATTCTCGAACACAAAGGAGAGTTTGAAAAGGTAAATGTTTTTGGTAGAGGCGATCATAAAATCGGAACTGTAATTGGTCCAATTGAAACAAGGGTATTTCTTAAGTCTTGGCATGTGGCTTTTGCTGTAAAGCAAATGAAAAAAGACCGCCTGCTCACTAGTATTCAAGTTTTTGATCATGAGGGAAATGCGGTTACCAAAATTTACCTACAAGACAAAAGCAACTACGAAGCACTTGAGCAAATTGTAGCAGATTTTAAATCTGAAAATCAGAGTAAAGCACAAGAAACTAGTGTTTATGAGCCCATTGAGTTTGATGCAAATCCAAATGCAGAAGCGCTATTAGAAGCTTGGGCAAACTTGAAAGACACACACGATTTCTTTCCTTTATTAAGAAAGTATAATGTGCATCGCTACCATGCTTTGGAATTGGCAGAAGGCAAATTTACTCAGCAAATCGATACAAAAAGTATTCAGCCTTTACTCGAAGATGCTGCAAAGCAAAAGTTACCCATTATGATTTTTGCAGGCAACAGAGGTAACTTGCAAATCCATCAGGATAAGGTAAGAACCATTCGATTATTGGAAAGAGGCCACACTGGTGCAGAACGCTGGTTAAATGTACTAGACCCTAATTTTAATATGCACTTAAGAGCAGATTTGGTAGATAGCGCTTGGATAGTTGAAAAACCAACTACAGATGGCTCAGTAATTTCTATAGAGATTTTCGATGCCAATAAAGAGATGATTGCCCAGTTTTTCGGAATAAGAAAACCGGGGATTCCACAAACTATTGAATGGAAAGAATTAGTAAATAATCTTTCAGATTCATTCGCCAAAGTAGTAAGCTAACATAAACCAATGGAGGTAGAAGCTTATGCTTCTTTCAATAACAAATTTATCTATTACAAACACCGGAAATAATGTAAGCCGCTAATTACTAGATAATATTTTTCAACACTTAGTTTCATTCAAATTTTGATTACTGCTTTTTCAGTAATCCCGGTTTTGTATTGGGTAGATTTTAAAGATCAAAAACACCAACTGAGTTGCCTGAAGCAGACTTTCCAGTTTGCTCATCAGGCGATCAGTTACAGCATCATATCATCAAAAAAATTTAAAGATGTCAACATCATTCAAATTAATTGACGAAAATGATTACGCCTACTCGGCTCAATGTAAAAAGACTGCCGCTATTCAAATGAGTTTCGGAAATGTTTGTCTGAAGCTTCTTCCAAAGGAATTCTACCAGTTAAAAAACTGTGTGGAAAACACTTTGAAAGGTGCCAGTCAAGATAAGTGTCCATGTTGCAGAAATATTGTTGTAAGTACTTCTGTAGCCAATATGGCATTTATGTTCAGTTTGCAAGAGCTTTCCAAGCTGCACCATGTGATGGTTAATACCTCCACTATTCTGGAAATCCAGAATATTCTAAAAAACTAATAATCATGATTACTTACCGATTAGCCAAAAGATTTTTATATCTAATATTACTCATTATAAACCTGCCATTTATTTTACTGGCACAGGAGCTTTCTGTTTCGGGTACAATAACTGACCAAAATGGAAAACCTGTAAACTATGCTACTGTATTGGTTGTAGAAACCAAAGAAGGAGTTGCTACCAATGAAAAGGGAAAGTTTATTCTGGATGGTCTACAAAATGGCACTTATACACTTAAAATTACCAGAATTGGCCATAAAACCATCCAAAAAGAAATTGAAGTAAATAATGGCAAAGCACCACAACTGAATATCAAACTCGAAGAAGATGAAAAGCAGTTGAGTGAAATTACAATTACAGCCACACGTACTTCTCGTGCGGTGGAAAATGTACCCTTACCTGTTGAGATTATCTCTGAAGAGCAAATTGAGCAGATGGGTTCTTTCAGACTCAACGAAGTTTTAATGGAACAAGCCGGTTTGCAAATTGTAAGCGACCATGGCACTGGTTTGCAAATGCAAGGCTTATCTTCTGACTACATCAAGATTTTAATTGATGGTGAACCTGTAATTGGTAGAACCGCAGGCACGCTCGACTTGAGCAGAATCACCGTAAATAACATTGCACAAATCGAGATAATTAGAGGTCCATCCTCTTCTCTTTACGGTAGCGAAGCCATGGCTGGTGTGGTCAATATCATTACCAAAAAAGACAAATCTGGCTTCGATTCATCACTGCGAATGAGATATCGCTCATTCAATACTTTTAATACTAGCGCCAATGCTAGTTATAGCAATGATAAATTTGCTATAAGTATGTTTGCTGATAGAATGAGCTCTAAAGGTTACGACTTAGCAAAAGAGACTATTTCGAAAACAGCACCTCCATATGAGTCTTATACCTTTAATCCGAAGATTAGCTACAAGTTTTCTGATAAGGTAAAATTGAAGATAAACGCTCGCTACTACACCGAATCGCAAGAAAATACAGAAGACATTACTTTGGATGATGGCTCTACAGTTCGAGTAGATAACGATGCGAAACAAGACGACTGGAACCTGATGCCCACATTAAATATCAATTTTAATGATAACCACAGACTACAGTTACGCAACTACACCACTGGTTATAATACTGAACAAACTTATACTTACCAGTCTGATGGTGGCATATATGATGAGAGCTATTTTGAACAGCTTTTTAATCGAACCGAAGCCCAATACGATTGGTACATTAGTGACAAACACATTACTACACTAGGAGTTGGGCATTATATAGAAACTGTGGAAGCTACTCGCTACGATGATGTAAATGCATTTCGCGCTAACTATGGTTTTGTACAACACCAGTGGATTCCTTCAAGTAAATTCAATGTAATTGTTGGAGGTAGGTTTGATACTCATAGCGAGTATAAATCGAGGTTTAGCCCTAAAATAGCGGCAGGTTACGAAGTAAACGATTGGGTGAAAATACAAGCTTCGTTTGGTGGTGGTTACAAAGCACCAGATTTCAGACAATTGCTGCTCAACTTTACCAACCCGACAGTGGGCTATACTGTGATCGGTTCGAGCATTGTACAAGAAAGAATTGCCGAACTGGAAGCAGAGGGGCTCATTCAAACCTACTATATGGACCCTGCTGATGTTGAGGCAATTAAAGCAGAAACTTCTATTGCTTACAATTTTGGTGTAAAACTGCACCCTATTAGCAAGTTGCACATAAACATTAATGCTTTTAGAAATGAAATAAGTAACCTGATTAACTCTACCCCAATTGCCCTAAAAACCAATGGGCAAAGTGTTTTCAGTTATATGAATATGGAAGAAGTAGTTACTCAGGGAGTTGAAATAAAAGCAGACTATCAGGTATTAGATAATCTCAGTTTTTCATTGGGTTATCAATACCTAGATTCCAGAGATGTAGCTGCTGTAGAAGAAATTAAAAACGGGGAGGTTTATACCCGAAATCCAAAAACCAATATTACCTCATTGGTATCATTATCAGACTATGGTGGGCTGGTAAATCGCTCTCGCCATACAGGAAATGTAAAGCTGTATTACTACAACAATAAGTATGATTTTGATCTCTCACTAAGAGGTATTTACAGAGGCAAATGGGGCATTGGAGATTCTAACGGCAATGGCATTGTCGATCTCGACAGTGAATATGCAGATGGTTATATCTTGCTCAATTTGGCTATTAATAAAAAACTTTTTGGCTGGCTCACATTAGAAGCTGGGGCAAATAACTTGCTCGACAAAGTAAACACTTATCAACCCACTGTTGCAGGTAGGCTCTGGTATGGTGGCATTAATCTGAAATTTCCAAATTCTAATAACTAATCAATTAATATTTAAACACTATTTAATTATCATTTAAAATGAGAAACATAACAAACACTTTTTACTTGCTATTAATGCTTGCTGCATCATTATTTGGTTTTACATCTTGCGACGACGATGATGAAGGAGAATCTGTAGTATTAGATTTAGTAACAGATGTGCACGCAACAGATGAGAGCGGCATTACCTATTTCGACCTAGAAGGAGGTACAACCCTCACTCAAGCTGATTCTAACTCAACTACTTGGGATATTGCATTTAATGGTTCAACTATTATGATTAATGGAGGAACTTCTGGTCCGGGTGAAGGGGCTGCACAAATTGTAGAAGGCGTTTTTGAAACCATAACCAGTGCACCAACATCAGGTTATAGTGTAGATTCTGCCGAAGGTTATGCCATTCCAGCTGGCTCTAACAATGGCTGGTATTCTTACACCGCCATGTCAGAACCACAACATGCCATTTTACCTATACCGGGAGTAGTAATTGTGTTAAAAACAGGCGATGGAAACTATGCGAAAGTAGAGATGATCAGCTACTATGAGGGTAACCCTGATACTTCAACTGATGAGTTTGCTGATTTAAGCACCAGACCAAGCTCTCAGTATTATACATTTCAATATGCTGTACAGACCAATGGGAACATTGAATTTTAAGATATAAAAAATTAAGCCCTGTGTCGCTAGCTAGTTTTCCTCATACTTTGTTTTGCCAACATAATAGTTTACCCAGAGCTGCGGCACAGGCACTAATTACCCCTCTCCCCGACCATGAATTGTTGCTCATGGTTTGGGGGGAGGTTAAACAAAATGAAAATAGATGAGCTTATATTGAATGAAAATTAATTTTCGTATTTTTATATAAATAACCAAAACGCTGGTTGAGAAATACTAACAGATCAATATGCCAATTTATCAATCCTAAAAACCAACATTATGAACGATTCAAGTAATAATACACTCGATAAATTCGATCATTTCTTACTCAATCTGCAACAAAACATTCAGACTAACCCATCTAAAAAAAGGGAAATTATTCAAGATGCATTAAAAGCTATTGAATGCCCTTATTTGCAAGACAAAGTGAAACAGCACTTTGAACAAACTGCATAAGCAGATATTATTTTTCTAGTCATATTCCTTCTTTATCACAAAAGGAGGCTGATATTTTTTTGCGTAAATTTTAAATCAATCCTATGAGTTGCATACCAGAAATACTGCTAGAAGGCAACTATTTTAACATTGCCCGTTGCCGCCATTGCAAGAGAATTGGCTTGTATTATAAAAATCTATTGGTGGGTTTTACGCCAGAAGCGTTTGAAAAATTTAGCGATGCTTTTGTCAAACTCAACTTTCAAAAGATGGCGCTCAAATTTCCTGATGGACACAAACACATCATTATCAATACTTGTCATCACGATATTCAGCTCAATTTTATAGAAAAAGAGTTTGATGAAATGAAAGAAATGCTAGAACAAGCCTCTGTATTATTAGAAGCCAAAGATGTGCTCGATAATTATAGGAAAAAATAGTTGTTGTTTGGTATTAAGCTAAATTGAGTTACTCTTTTAGCTGAGCCTTTACTTTTCTTTTATACTCCTTGGTTTCACAAACAGCATAAAATTCGTCTACAAATTGCTCGCTGCTAGAAATCCCATTAGCTTGTATATGTTTTATTAAATACTCAGAAAGCCAAAAATCTCGCAGTTCTTCTTGCTTAAACATTTCGTTAATCAAACCAAAAACCGCATCTGTTTTAAGCATTTCTGTATTGAGTGATGAGCTATCGCTTTTTAATTCGAGCCCTGTTTTATAATCTATCAGAGCAGTTACAAACTTTTTGTATCCTTCTATGTCTAACAGAGATTTATTGTCAAGGTTGAGCTTTTCTATTTCATCCATCACATAAGGACTCAAAGCCACTTCTTTACCTGTGTATTGATAGTGCCTTTCAGGATACATCACAATAAATCTATTGTAATTTAAATCTAGATATGCCCCAAAACGATCGATAAAATCCATAGTTAATCTATTGCCATCTATCTCAGCGGGAACCATACAAATTAGATAGAGTTGCTTGAGCGAATCAATCACAGTAACAAAATCAGTTTCAGATTTTATATGCAACTCCTCCCAATTAGCCTTGAGGTATTTGTTTGCTTTTTCAGACATCTGGCTGATTTTGAGCAAACAAGCATTTTCCGATTTTAAAACACCTGAGTAAGTAATATTATTTAGGTTACTATCTGATATGTTGATTTCAAGAGTAGCTTCAGGTTCTACATAAACCGTCCATGCCATCTCACCATAAACCACATCTAACAAAGCCGGATTTTTAATTTTCTTATCGTAGATGAAAGTCCCGTCTTCACTTACTTTAAATGTATCATCACCAATTTGTATATCTTGCTTAGAAACTTTCTTGATTTTGCCATTGATTGAAGCACTGTATGCAACAGCAAAGTTGAATAATAGGCTGATAATAAGAGATAGTCGGATCGCCAGATGCTTAGTCATGATAATAAAATAGTAGTTAAAAAAATCTTCCGCAAACAGAGAAACATCGCCGAAAAAATGGTGTATTTCATCAGATTACTTCATTAAAAAAAACACACAACAAAACATGTTGCATTTGTTTTTCATAACTAATCCAAAAGGTGTATTGTTTGGATTTTATAAGTTTATCCTACCCATATTACAGTAAAATATACTAAGCATTAAGTTTCTGAAAACTTCGTGCAGTCCCATGCTATTTAAAAGCTTTAGCAAATTGCTTTGCCATCAGATTGTATTTAGGGATTAAGCTAAAATTGAAATTTGAGGCAATTCCCGATAGTACTTTTAGAATTTTTGAGAGTATTCAAGAAGAGAACAAATACTTAAATGCTAATTAAAAACTATACTAATAGAAAATGCGCAAACTCACTTTTTTGATTGGAGCACTATTAATCATTTTTCAAGCTAGTGCACAAACTGGCCGCTTTGTAGTAAATCCTTATTTACAATTTGGCACCAAAAACAGCATAAAGATTTTATGGGAAACATCCATTCCCGGCAATTCGATTGTGGAGTATGGGCCATCACAATTTGATGTGGATAGCCCTAATCTTTCATTAAAGTATTTTTCTGATGAAAACACCATTATGCATGAGGTTTTATTGGAAAACTTGGAAGAAGAAACGCCTTATTTTTACAAAGTAACCACCATTTTAGAATCTGGCGATAAACTAGAAACCGCAGTTTCAACATTTAAAACTGCGGTTTCTGATAATTCGGCTTTTGCTTTTGCAGTATTTAGCGACTCACAGGGAAACCCAGATGTTTGGGGCAAGTTAACCACTTTGGCTTGGCAAGAAAGACCCGATTTTGGTCTCCATGCTGGCGACCTGGTTTCTTATGGTTACATGAAAGACGACTGGGTAGATGAATATTTAAACCCAAGTAATACTTTTACTAAAAGATATCCGATTTTCTCAGTTCCCGGTAACCACGAAGTAGATGCGCCTTTTTACTACCAATACAGTGCGAATCCAGAGCCTGAGTACAGATACACTTTTAAATATGGTAATGCTGAATTTTTTATGGTAGACACCAACAGAGATATTCAGCCGGGTAGTGTACAATACCAGTGGTTAGAATGGCAACTGGCAAAATCTGACGCAACTTGGAAAATTGTAGTACATCACCATCCTCCCTACTCTTCTGAAGCCAATGACTTTGGAGATACCGAATATGAAAAATCTACTTTAGGCGATACTGACACAAGAAACTTGGTACCACTTTTTGAAAAATACTTGGTTGATATCGTTTTCTATGGACATATACATACTTATGAGCGTACTTGGCCGATCTTCCAAAACAAAATAAATCAGCAAAAAGGCGTGCTTTACTTGAATGTGGGCGGTGCTGGTGGTCATTTAGAGGTTGCCCAACCAACACGTGCTTGGTTTACAAGAAAATTAAAAAGCACACATCATTTTGGTTATGTAACTGTATTTGATAAAACCATCGAATTTCAGGCAATGGATGAAAACGGAAATGTTTTCGACTCTTTTTCTATGGTTAAAAATACCAACAAAGGTGAAAACGAAATACTGGCTAAAGAACCTCCGACACCTATGGTTTTACCAGCGCAATCTGTTTTTCCAGAGAGTTTGACGGTTGAGATGCAAACCCTCTATGACAACATGAGCATTCGCTATACCTTAGATGGTACTAAACCAACCAAAAGTTCTACACTTTACAAAAAGCCTTTTACCATATCAGAAACTACTACTGTAAAAGCGGTGGCATTTAATAGAACAGGTAAAAGTCAAGTAATAACCAAAAAATTTGAGAAAGAAGCTTTACACGAAACAAGCAATGTTTCTAATCCTAAAAGAGGTTTGGATTACACTTATTTCGAAGGCGAAATCTCAGACCCTGCCGACTTTAATCAGTTACAAGAAATAAGAAAAGGCAAAACTACCTTCTTAAACTTCGAGGAAGTTTTGCACAGAAATACGGCTTGGGGAATTTCTTTTGATGGATTTATAAAAGTGGATGCTGATGGTGTGTATTATTTTGAAGGCCACGCAGCCGGTTATGTTAGACTTTATGTTGATGGAAAATTACTCTTAAGTGATAAGCGAGAAGATGTAAATGTAGGAACTGAAATCGCTTTGAAAGAAGGCTACCACAAAATTAAAGTGGAATTTTATAGCTACAAGCGTGGAGAAGCTTTTATGGATTTATTTATGGAAGGCCCCGAATTGGAAAGAGCACCTATTTCTCCAATGAAACTTTACAGAGAAAGTAAATAATTGCAGCATTATTAGCACCTCCTGAAACCTACATCTCAGGAGGTGTTTTTTTTAGAATAAGAATAGCTTCTTCACAATTTGCTTCCGCATTTTAAAATATTTCTTTTTGAAAACAGGAGAAGCAGCCCTAATACCTGTATTACACAAAATAGCCAGTGTAATTTGCTGATTTGGGAAATAATAAACATCAGTAGTGGTGCTTATTCCTCTACCAGAATGCCCCATTAGGAACTTATAAGGAAAGCCTTTGTCAGCCATTAAGCCCAAACCATAATCTGGGCTTTTTTCATCATTCCATGTTTTCATTTCAATCATAGAATTCTTCGTTAGAAGCTGGTTAGTTAACAGCATTTCCATGAAGTGAGCAGCATCTTCTAAACTGGCATATATCCCATCATCGCTACTAAACCAGTTGGTGGTTTCTATGGTTTGGGATGTTAAATCTTCGAGAACTCCATCTTGGTTCAAATCACCGTAGTGGTTTACCAAATTGTTCGGAGGAGTTTGTTTGTAAAAACTATGATTAAAACCCTCTTGCTTTAGTATTTCTTCTCTTAAATAATCCGCATGTCCATTGGTTGTTACTTTGTCCATAATCATCGCCAAAAGCATATAATTAGTGCTGCTGTAATGATATGCTTCTCCCGGCAAACAAAGAGCATCTTTTCCTTTTACGAATCGTTCTAATGCTTCAAAATGGCTTAATGTATCTAGAGCAAGCTTACCATTTAGATACAAAAAATTTAGTTCAGGGTCTTTGTCATAATTATAAAAACCAGATGTATTAGCTAATAAATGTCTGATAGTTACCTGTTCGACATTTGGCAAAAAGCTAGTTATTTTATCAGGCAAATATTTACAGATTTTATCATCTAATTTGAGTTTCCCTTGCTCAACCAATTTTAAAACTGCTACTGCACAATAGGTTTTCCCAATACTCCCTAAAGCAAAAATATTATTTGGGTTAAGTGGGGTTTTGCTTTCAAGATTAGCGTAACCGGAAAAAAACAATTGCTCTCCACGCTCAGGAGTTTTCAAATAAACAACAACTCCGGGTAATCCATCATTGGTAGCCTTGTCTATTATTATTTGAATCTTCCTATACTTAGATAGTTGTGCATTTGAGCAGAAAGAATACACAAAACACACTAGCAACATCAATAAACTCTTCTTTGTCATCATCATTTTTTATTGACAAAAGAGCGTTCATACGCATTGCAAATGCTACAAATTCAGATGTGAATAAGTTGAACTGCTATCAATTACAAGCTGAATTGCTATTGAACCACTTTCTAAAAGATGCTGCTTTTGGTCTACTTACAGTTAAGTGGTTTTCACCTCTAATCGAATCTTTCAATGTTAAGCTCACTTTTCCATATGTTGAGGGGGAAATATTTGATATCACCTCTTTGCTCACAATCACATTTCTGCTAACCAGAAAAAACTGAGGTTCTGGTAATATTTGCATCAATTGAGAAAGGGTATTTTTATTTATGAAGTGATTGCCATTTTTGAGTGCTACCCAGACTATTCCGTCTTCAGTTTTTGCCCAAAGTATTTCTTGAGCCTCTACAAAGTATTGCTGAGTCCCTTTTTGCAATTCAACCTTTAGCGTTTTATGCTGATTTGTATTTGACAAAGCCTCTAATTGCTTTTGCGTATACTTTAGGTTTTTATCAGCATTTATCCAATTATTATAAAAATCTTTTGCCCACTTAAAGCTTGTAAGCAATATCGCCACTGTAAACGCTAGTAGATTAATACTCAGTAACTCATACAAAGAAAAATATCCCTTGGCCGAAATAGCCATGTACAAATTACCAAATAGATTGATGGATAACAGTAGTACTACGGCAAGGTACATAAGATGGAAAAAGAATCTTTGAGTTGGCTGCTGTTTCCAATCGTAAGCTTTATCTAAGTGTAAATGAATTATTTGATTGCATAGAACAATTGGAAAAGATAGAAAAAAAGCTGTTATATATTCTTGAAGTATAAAATCTGGCTTTATTGGATTAAAAAAATAGTTGATAAGCAAATTGGCTAGACTGCCTAAAAGCACAGACTCTATAAGTAATTGAAGGTTAGATTTTAACTTAAGCTTATTGGCTAATTGTTCGGTATTATGTATTTGTGTTATTGACATCTTTCAGCTTTTATTTACCTTTTCAAAATAATTTTGACGTAAATAACTAGTTGGAGTTTGCCAAACAACAGATAAATTAGGTGAGATAATACCAAAAGCAAAGTCCATTCATCACAGTAACTGAAAGCAATAGCCACCTTTTCTTTACAATTACTGAATAAATTTCTGCGAGAACACAAACAGCAAATATTAAGGCGGCGGTTTGGCAGTAATCTAAATAAGCGAACCTTTCTTCAATAGAGCCAAACTGATAATAAGTGACATATTCTTCTTTGTTAGATACCAAAGAATATTCATAAATAAAATACATTAAGCTGATGGCTGATGCAGCAGTAAACATCAGCATAAAAGGAATGAGGTAATGCTCATTGATGTAATTCGGGCTTTTTTTCATACTGAAACCGGTTTATTTCTGGATGCTCTCTTTTTAAAAAATCCAATAAGCACTTTTACTAGATATACAATTAGCACTGTGTACATCAACACTGTTACGATAATGGCTGGAACGCCAATACCATAGTTGATGCTGAGTATTCCTATAATCACACAATAGCCTACAATGCCCAAACTCCAACGAATTACCAATGGCCATACCTCAACGTAACTAGGTTTTTGTTTTCTTTGCTTCTTATTTCTTTCCAAATAAACTACAAAACCACTAAGCGAAAGAAAACCCGAACCAAGCCCCATAATACAATAAAATATTTTGAGACCAATGCCACCAAAATCGCCGAAGTGTAAAGCCTCTTGCACATAGTAAATTTTGCTACCCAAAGTGCCTTCGCTAATGTTGTATTTATATAGTAGACTGTAATTTTGCTTATCTACCACTACTTTGTTGTTAAATCTTTCATAAACTTGTCGGGGCACATCTCCAAGAATTGTTACACTTCGCTCTCCATTAACCGAGGGCCTTAAACGCACAGGAATCAACTCTGGGAAATACCTCCTACCGGCATTGTATACAGAATCGAAATTAAAGTTTAAAGCAATGTCAGCAGCTTTGTCTAAGGGCTTCTCTGCCTTCACATAAGTATTTGGCCTTTCAATCCCGAAGGCTTTTTCTAAATATGGTTGCAGCCCCAGCCATGTGCCTGATACAGCTATTACTAGGTTGAAAATGAGTGTAAGCACTCCTATAAATTTATGTAAATCGGCTTGTTGTAAGCGAAGATTTTTATTTCTGATCGCAGCAAAGAACTGCTTTTTCATAAAGTTTCCGTAAATCAGAAAACCAGTGATGGTAGTGATGAGCAAAGCCAAACCAGCTAAACCGACTATTTGCCGACCTATATATCCTTCGTAGAAGCGTACATGTATATTTCTGAGGTAATAAGTAAAAGACTCATAGTAGTTTCGTTCCCCCAGTATTTCACCCGTATATGGATTTACAAAAACTTCCAAAAGCATAGGGAAAAGTTTATCCTTCTTTTCTGGTCTGAGTTTTACTATCCAGGTGCCTTCTGCCTCTGGTAAAAATTCTACTTCAAAAAACTCATTGTTGGGATGTAATGCTCTTACTTTTTGCACCGCATCATTTAAAGATACTTTGGGGCCTATGGGTTCTGCCAGTGCCAAATCAGGATTGATTAATTGCTCGAACTCCCAACGGAAAAGGGCAGCAACACCAGTAAGGCTGAGAAATGCAATTATAACTCCTGCATAAACACCAGTGATACTATGTATTCTCCAAATAGTTTTTTGATTCATAAGAAATATTATGCCTTAAATATGTCGGTGTTATAAACAAAATCACCTCAGGCTAATAGCCTGAGGAAATATTAATGCTAATTAGGTAATCAAGTATTAGAATTAGAAAGTGTATGATATAGTCGTTAATAGGTTTCTTGGAGCACCTGGGAAAGCCCTCAAAAAATCATAACCTCCAACCCAGTGTGTCTTATTAAAGACATTATTGATATTCATTTGAATTCTAAATTTCTCTAACTGATAATACACAGCAGCATCTACTACCTCATATCCCGGAAAAATTGGCGTAGTTGTACCTCTTGTAATTGAGCCGTATCGCTCGCTTACAAAGTTGGCTCCTAAACCAAATCCAATTCCTTGTAATGCACCTTTATTAATCATGTATTTTGTCCAGACGTTTCCTGTTTGCTTAGGTGCATTCGGTTTTTGCTGACCAATCTCGGTTTCGTCGTCGCTTTCGGTAATGGTTGCATCATTATAAGAATAACTGGCTACAATGCTCCAATTGTCAGTGATGCTACCCGCAAAATCTACTTCTACCCCTTTAGACACTTCTTCACCTATCTGAACCAATAGATCAGGGTTAGTGGCATCACTTGCATTATATAAAGCTCCCTTTTGTTTTAGATGATACACCGCGATAGATGCGCTCAATCTGCCTTTAAAAAGATCAGACTTAGCGCCTACTTCGAAAAGTTCGCCAATAAGCGGATCAAAAGGTCCCCCTGCATTTACATCGTTTATTACACTAGAAGTTTGCGGTTGGTAACCTTGCACATATGTACCGTAAAGATTTACTGCTGGGTTTAGCGCGTACACCAAACCTATTCGTGGTATTAAAGCATCTTGTGTTACTGGGTCTTCATTATCAGATTTGTAATTCAATAAATCTGTATAGTATTCTTTTCTAAGCCCTAACATTAATTGAAACTTACCCCAAGTTGCTTGGTTTTGTATATAAATTCCATGAGAGCTCAATTTACTTTGAGAGTAGATACGTGTAGTATAAGAATACCCGCTCATATCTCTTAAGCTATTTGCATCAGGATCGGTAAGGTCGAAATGCGCTACCATCGGGATAGGATTCCCCTCATCATCTAAAGCATAGAGTTCAGGCTGATCTGGATCGTAGGTATTGATGGTTTCTGTTCTGTCTGCTGAGTAATAACCTCTGGCTTCTAACTGAGAACCTCCCGACTCTAAAACTTGCTGGAAGTAATCGTAACCTACCAACAATTTATTTTCTATGTTTCCAACTTTAAAATTATAGTTGAAATAATTATTGAAGTTATCATTATTCCAAACTCTCTTTCTAATAAACACGCGCATCTCCACTTTTTCAATGTCTAGTGAGCCATCTCCCAGAGAAGCATAAGCATTTGCGGTTCTATGTTCTAGTAGATCTTCGGTGTAGCCAGAACGCATATAAATACTATTAAAGCTCAAATTGTCGGTAAACTGATGGTTCAATGAGACAGTAGCATTTATACTTTCTTCGTTTAAATAATCATTTGCTGCATTTAGCGCTTTGCTAATGGGCACTGAATATAGATCGCCATCGCCGAAAACAGCTTGTCCTCTATCTAGTCTCCCTTGAGAACCCTGATAAACAATATCGAAGTTAACTCTGGTTTTTTCGTTTGGTAAAAATGAGAATGAAGGAGCCACCACAAGGTTTTTATCATTCTGCATATCTCTAAAGCTCCCTGAGTTTTCGTAACCCAGATTCAATCTATAAAGCAGGGTTTCGTCTTTAGACATTGGACCTGTAAAATCTGCCAGTGTTCTAAAAGTACTGAAACTACCCACAGTTGCACTAATTGTTTGCCTTGTTTCTGTTAATGGTTTTTTAGTTACACGGTTGATGGTTCCTCCGGGAGAAGCATTGCCAAACATTGCCGAAGCAGGGCCTTTAATTACTTCTACTCTTTCGATATGTGGAATTAACTGTTGCTTCCAGAAACTGGTAAAGGCACGCATCCCATTTACAAGGTTTCCCGAATCTCTTTGTCCCTGAATACGATGTCCACGGATTGTTATATCATTGTAAAATGAGAATTGATTTACACCACTAATATTTTTTACAACATCATTCACCCTATAAGCAGCTTGATCTTGTGCCAACTCTTTGGTTACATAACCTACAGACTGTGGTAGGTCTTTTAACAAGGTGGCAGATTTACTGCCTATAAAAGATGTGGTGTTTTTGTAGCCTCTCTCCTGCCTGCCAATAATTTCTACTAACTGGAGGTTCATAGCCGACTCATCTAGTACCCAAGCTAAGTCTGAGGTCTCTCCAGAATTGACTGTTACTTCTTTTTCAATAGTATTAAAGCCGACTGCACTCAATACAATTGTATGTTTTCCGGCTGCTAGATTGGCTATTTTAAATTTACCATCTGCATCGGTTGATGTACCCTTCTGGGTATCTTTTATAAACACATTCACATAAACTGCAGGTAAGCCATCCGCTTGTTTGACTGTACCTGCAATTGTTCCTGTGTTTTGATCTGTATTAATCTGGCTATAAGCCGGTAAACTAAGTATGGTTAAGGTTAAAAAGTATATGTAAATACTTGGTAGATGTTTTATCATTCTATATTTATTTAGACTAATTTTAAATAATGCTCAAATATAGCCATCGATCTGAAAAAACAACAGTTTTTAGTAAGTTTATTTAGAATAATTCTAAATAATGTATAATTCAGGATTTACAAGCCATTTGGAGTGAAGTATTTCATACCAATTTCAACAACTCAGTAGACATAATACCCACAATTGTTGCGCACGCACCACAGTATTTTCTAAAACAAAAAAATTGGCATGGTCGAAAAAATCAAAATAACATACTGATTATCAATTTGTTAATATTATTTTTTCATCTTTTTAGGAAACTGTGGTATTAGATTTTCATATAGTCTATTCAAATAACAAATTGATAAATTAGAATAGAACATAAATACTACTGATATGAAAACTAAATTTTTGATATTCTCATTAATCGCAGGTACTACCCTATTTTTTACCAATTGTAGCACACCATCATCAGAAAAATCTGCTGAAAGTGCTTACGAAGAAACATCTGCAGATTTCCAACAAAGGAAAGATGCACTTGCTCTAAACATCCAAAGAAAAATTGATCAGATCGACGAAGAAATCGAAATCAATGAAAGAAAAATGGAAGATGCATCTGAGGATATAAAAGATGAAACTAAAGAAAACTATAAAGAAGCTAAAGGAGAACTTATGGAATTTAGAAAAGAGTTAAGCGCAGACCTTAACGACATTCAAAATTCTACAGAAGATAACTTCGAAGAACTTGAAAGAAATTTTGAAGTAACCACAGCCAAAATTGACAATGAACTTGACGAGTTTGGTAAAGAAGTTAGAAATCTTTTTGATAGCTAATAGATATTAATCTAAAACCAAACATCCTTAAAATATTATAAGATCGGTTTTCAACTGGTCAGGTACAGGAGTACTTTGTTCCTGTGTACTTCATCGTAAGAACAAAGTCTTCTGTATCTACTAACTTATTTTTTAACAAGCTGCGATTGCAGCATTCATTTAACCAAATAAACTTTAAAACCATGTTACGCTGGACAGTAATATTCTTAATTGTAGCAATTATTGCCGCTGTCTTTGGATTCGGTGGTATCGCTGCAGGTGCAGCCTCAATTGCTAAAATATTATTCTTTGTATTCCTAATAGTATTTGTAATCTCACTACTAATGGGACTCGTAAGAGGCAAACCATAGAAAACTAATTAACCTCAAATCAATAAATATTTAAGGGAGGTATGACAAAGCATTAGTTAATACATTTTGTATTAGTCATGCCTTCCTACTTTAACCTAAACCAAATTACAATGAAAAATCTGAATATTTTTTACAAAACTTTAATAATCAGCTGTCTTTCTATACTTGCATTTAATGCAGCAAACGCACAAGCAAGGTTGGGTTTTAAAGGTGGTATGAACCTTACAAAATTCGACATCGATCAAGTTGAAACACAAAACTTAAGTAGAGCTGCTTTTGGTGTTTTTGGTGAAGTGCCTTTAACTTCTAATGTAGGTATCTCAACTGAGATTAACTATTCGAACGAGGGTTCGGCATATAACAACAACCCATTAATAGACGAAACAAGAGTATCTTATTTAGAGATTCCAGTATTGGCAAATATCTATTTATCTAACTCTTGGATTAGACCTAAAATCTTTGGTGGTCCTTCTATGAGCTTTTTAATGAATGCCGAGAATGAGATGATCGACGGTTCTACAGTAGATATCGAAGATAACTATAAAGAAAATGAGATTGGTGCCGTACTCGGTGCAGGTATCGACTTTAAAATAACTGGTGAAAACTATTTAATTCTAGATGCCAGATATGATCTTGGCTTGTCGGAACTTGACAATGTAGACATCGGTACTTTTAAAAACAGAGGATTTAGATTTAATGTAGGTTTTAGCTTCCCAGTAAGCAGCTACTAGTAAAAAGATATAATTTACTCACTTTCAATGAATGATAAAATTTATTGAAAGTGAGACCAATAACAACATATAAACCAAATAACACAACAAGTATCAACATAACAGTAAACTCAAAAACCAAATAGCACATGAACTTTTCAAGAAAATATATAGGCGCACTTTTAATATCGGGAATGGTATTTAGTACAAGTTGTAACAGTTGGAATGGTACTGCCAAAGGTGGTGCAATTGGAGCAGGTAGTGGAGCTGCGTTAGGCGGTATTATCGGTAACAGATCAGGTAACACAGCAGAGGGAGCCATTTTAGGTGCAGCAATTGGTGGTGTAACAGGTGCAGCAATCGGTCGCTACATGGATAAACAAAAAGAAGATTTAGAGCAAGACTTAGGTAATTCGGCAGATGTAGAAAGAGTAGGTGAAGGTATTCTAGTAACTTTTGATTCTGGTATCCTTTTCGGTTTTGACTCTGATGATTTGAATGCAGAAGTGAAGAATGAACTAGATAAATTCTCTGAAACATTGAACGAATATTCAGAAACAGATATAGTAATCCAAGGATATACTGATAGTATCGGTTCAGATAATTATAACTTAAAACTTTCTAAAGAAAGAGCTCAATCTGTACAAACTTACTTAAGTGGATTAGGTATTAAATCTAACAGAATGAATGTAGAAGGTTTAGGCGAAAGTAACCCAGTTGCTTCTAACGATACCCCAGAAGGTAGAGAACAAAACAGAAGAGTAGAGGTTGCGATTTTCGCTAACGACGATCTTAAACAAAAAGCAGAAACTGGTGAGATTTAATAAATCTCACCCAATTAAAACTACAACTTAATAATCGCAATTTGTTGTAAAGTGATGCAGAGCTGTCTCCAATGGGATAGTTCTCATCCTTTAATTTTTTAAGCACTTTTTACCCCAATAAAAATATCCACTTCGGCATCTTCCGGATTTTGCGCTTTTTTACCATAAACTTCAAAATCTGCCACATAAGCCCTGTCTAAATCAGTATTCCAGATTTTAGTCCATTCTTCCCAAACAGAACCTTGTTGGACATTTCCTTTGGCTACAAATTTTTTAAAAGGTCCATTTTCAATGGTAATGCTCTTAAACTTTTTAGGGATATTCTTTAAACTTTCCACATTACAACCCAAAAGCACAGTATAAGGCTTGGTATAATCCGATTCGTATTCTGTATAAATGCAATATATATCTTCGCTAATTTTACCTGGAATTTGCGCCATCACATTTTCAGATAAAAATACATTCCACAACTCAGTAATATCTTGAGCAATCTGGTTATTTTCGTTGGTACTTCTTACAGCTAAACCTACCACATTAAAAGATGCTAACTCCTGTGTTTCCATTCAATATTATTTTTTAGATGATTAAAAAAACAATGCTAGTACAGAAGTGTGACAACCCAGTGTCACTGGTTCTGGTCGTACTGATAAATCATTCTAAAATATTCCATCAACTCAAAATCTCGATCTTTAAACTTGTCTGGCATTATTTGATAAGTATCAATGCGATCTAGTCGAAATTCTCTGTAATTATCTCTCAATTTACACCAAGCAATTAAAATCCAGTTTTCTCTGCTATTGTAAAGGGCATAAGGCTCAATTGTTCTACATGTTTTTTCATTTTTGCCCAGAGAATGATAATTAATTTTGATAAGTTGATTATGCGTAATCGCCATTTGCACAGATGCCAACGAATCGCTGGTTATTTCTTTTTGATAGTTATTAAAAACTACCATTCGTTCTCCCAACAAATGTGTTTTTTCTTTGCTAGAGTAGCGCAAAACTGCTTTTATCTTGGAAATTGCTTCTTTGTGGTTTTTGATAAGTGAATCATCTTTACCACTATCGATCAGCTTTTCTGCGGTAATGAGCGCATTGGCTTCTTCTTCGGTAAACATAATCGGCGGCAGCCTGAAACCATCAACCAGAGAAAAACCTTTTCCTTCTTCTGAAAAAACAGGAACCCCTGCCCTTTCCAATGCTTTTAAATCGCGATAAGCGGTTCTTTTGCTCACACTAAATTTCTCTGCCAGTTCTGCAGCAGTAATGGCTTTGCCAGATTGAAGAATGGTTAAAATAGCTGTAAGTCTTGAGAGTCTGGGTATATCTTCTTTATCAATCATAATTTTCTAGGAATTGCTTCAAATATAAAGTTTACCACAATAAAATGAGGGATAAAAAAAGAACTTACTACCTCCGATAGTAAGCTCTAAGAACATGCATTAATATATCCTGATACTTATGACTACATGTATGCTAAATTGAATTTCTCATGTAAAGCACTGCCGGCCAATGTTGCTCTTCGGCTTTTTTGTGTACAATAAAATGAGCGATATATCGGGCAAGTTTTCCACTAAACCAGTTGATAGAAGTAATGCCGTTAAACATATATTTGAGATAATCTTTTTCAAACAAGGTGATTAAACCCACATCTTTTCCTGCTTTTAATCCTTTCTTTTCCATTAGTTCTGCCAGATAAAAGAGCGTATGTTCGTCTACCACAAAATATCCGTGCTCTTTTTCAACCTCTTTGAGTTCTTCTACTATTTTGCCTTTAATGTTTTGATCGTCGCAATACCTAAAAAAACCATTAATAAAACCAGAAGGAAAATACTCGAACTCCGGCAAAACCAGATTGAGCGTTTTATAATGTTTTAAATCATTGGTTAGTCGGCTTAAAATGCTGTATAATTCTTCGTCTATATTGAAAGAAACATGGTCTATCCCATTTGGAACTACTTCATTATCATCATTCAAAAAAATGATATTACTCCTCACCGCTTTTTTATCAAATAAATCTAGGATGTCTTTTTTAGAAAGAATTTGAGGTTCGATAATAAAAATATGATAGTTCCCAACTTCTTTGTTGATGATGTTTTTTAAAATATTCAGGTTGTTATGGCTCAGCATATAATCTGTCTGAATATGGTGGTTTTCCATTTCTCTGGCAATCTGGTTGTAAAACATTTGGTTGGTAGTACTGCATTTGCCAGTGATAAACAGCACTCTCTTTTTGCTCGAAACGGTAGAAGTGTTAGAAACAAAATAACCTTTGCGATAAATGGAAGTAATTACGCCTTTGGCAAACAACTCTTTGTAAGCTCTGCTAATCGTGTCTCTCGAAAGGTCAAAATCGATGCTCGAATTAATGATAGAAGGCAGCCGATCACCTTCTTTCAATACCCCTGAATTTATTTTGTCTAGTATAGTATTTACAAATTGCTGATACTTGGGCAATTTAGAATTATCTTCAATCTCAACTAGTAAGTTCGTAGTTTTCATATTCACATTTTTTAAACATGAATATAGATTGAACTGCCAGCCAAGTGTTAGGATAAATCTTTCAATTTCAGGTAAAAATTCTACAAATAGGCTCTAATTCGCTCAGAAAGACATTTTTGTTTTCATACAATCACAGAAACAACTCATTTACAAAATCTTTGGGGCTCAATTCAAATTGCTTTTTAAAGCATCTCGAAAAGTAAGAAGGGTCTTTAAAACCCACTTCGTAAGCTACTTCGGCAATGTTTTTTTCTTTATGGTTTCTGAGGATGTTTGCCGCACAATTTAAGCGGATAAATCGGATAAACTCATTCGGCGACAGATTTAAGGCTCCCCTAATTTTTCTGTAAAGTTGCATACTCGAAATGTTAAACATACTCGCTAAAGATTCTACTGTTAGATTTTCTTCTTGAATATGTTCCAAAATCTTATCGGCTACTTGCTGAATAAACGCATCTTCAAAATGGATTTTATTTGGCAAAGTCTCTTTTACATCATAATGCTTTTTTAGCTTAGTTCGGTTTGTAATAATATTTCCGATTCTTTGCTGTAGAATCGCCATGTTAAAAGGTTTAGTAATGTAATCGTCTGCTCCGATCTCCAAGCCCTTAATCTTGTCTTTACTTTCAGACAGAGCTGTAATAATTATTACCGGAATATGATTAGTTCGTGGATCTTTTTTGAGTTTTTCGCAAAGTTCATAACCGTTTAATCCGGGCATCATCACATCGGTAATAATGAGGTCTGGAATATTTCTAATCGCCATATCTAAACCAGATTTGCCATCTGTTGCCTGATAAATTCTGTATTTATTGCCCAATTCGATGTTGAGATAATCCAAAATATCTGAGTTGTCGTCGATAATGAGTACCTGATCGTAGTTTTCGTAAGTTTGATTTGTTGGATTAGAAGTAAGACTGATTGCTTCCAGTTCGTCTTCAAACTCTAGATTGAGTTGGCGGTCTGGACTTTCCTTATAATTGTCGTCGATAAAGTCTGGGTAACTCTCTTTGTTGAGTGGTAGCTCCACAGAAAACAAACTTCCTTTACCATACTCAGACTCCACAGAAATTTTACCTTGATGCAAACTAACCAATTGTTTCGTAAGTGAAAGCCCGATACCGCTACCAATATGCTCGCGTCGAGGAAGCTGTTCCCCTTGATAGAAACTAGAAAAAATCAATTCTAGATTTTCTTTACTAATGCCAATGCCATTGTCGCCAACTGTCATAATCAATCGATCTGTATAACCTCTTCTTTCTTTTGATGGAATCAGGTTGAGAATCACACTAATTTCACCACCATCTTTCGTGAATTTAAAAGCATTAGAAAGCAGGTTGTAGGTGATTTTCTCTACTTTGTCTTTATCAAAATAAGCTTGCAGGTTATGGAAATTACATTCGAAGGTGTATTTGATCTGATGTGTATCTGCCAAAAACTCAAAAGAACTATAAATATCTCTTATGTGAGAAATGATATTCCCTTTTGAAACTTGCAAAGGCATAAAACCAAACTCGATTTTAGAAGTATCAAGAATCTGATTGATCAACCTCAGTAATACCTTGGCATTTTTATGCATCAATTTGTATTTGAAAAACAGCTTTTCATTGGTTCTGGTAGATTTCATTAAGCTTTCTAATGGACCTAACAAGAGCGTAATCGGCGTTCTGAACTCATGCGACACATTGGTAAAAAAACTGGATTTTAGTTTATTTAACTCTATAATTTTTTTGGCATCTAGTTCTTTTATCCGCAAATCAGCTTTTAGCTTTTCGTTTGCCAGTGTTTTTCTTCTGAACAAAATCACTAAAAAAATCAATATAGCTGTGTAGGCCAAATAGGCATAAACAGTTTGCCAAACTGGCGGATTGATTTCTATTTGTAATATTTCGAGTTGGGTATTTTCTGTTGGCAGCTTAGATGGATCTACAATCAATTGGTAATTACCCGGATCGAGATTGGTAAAGGTAATGGTATTGGCTCCTTTCACATGCACCCAATCTTCCTTGTAACCACTCAACTTATACCAAAACTCAGGCTGTTCTTTGTAAGCAAAGTATCTGGAAGCCAGAGAAATAGTGAAATCATTTAAGAAATATGGCAGCTTTGCACTTTTAATAATTCCATTTTGGTCATGCTGAATTTTGGCTTTTTGGTTGTTCTCATTCAAAAAATTAATTCCTGAAACCAAAACATCATTTTCAGTTTTCTGCTCTTGAAATGCTAAAGGATCAAAATAGTTAAAACCATCGAAACCACCGAAAAGCAAATTGCCATCCGCATCTTTTAAACTGGCATTAATGATAAACTCATCTCCTTGCAAACCATCGTCTGTGGTATAATTAAACAACTGTTTGGTTTCTGGCTCATACATGGAAATCCCCTTATTGGTACTAAACCAGATCCTGCCAGCATTGTCTTCTTCAATCGATTTTACAATATCACTTGGAGGAAGAATATCAAACTCTACTCGCTTTAAAAGATGTTCTTTCCGGTTGTACAATAGCAAACCCGCACCAAAACTTCCCACCCAAATTCGCTCTTGCTGATCTATAAGAATGTCGCTAACATTGAGTGGTTCGCTTATCTCTTCCCCTCCTATTTTCATCAAGGTATCTTGGGTTTCATTATAGCGAAACAAACCTCTGTTGTTGGTACCAATAAGCAAATCTCCGTTGACATCTTGTGCAATGCTGATTACATAAGTTTGTATTTCGGGATGATTATTGGCAATCTCTTTTACTTTGAGATCAGTCGTAATTTCTTTTATGCCTTTGTTATGTGCAATAAAAAACCTGTTGTCTGATGTTTCGAGCATATCATTCACAAAAATATTTTTCAATTGCTCTATTTGAATGAAGCCCTCTCCTTTTCGATAATATTTTAAGCCATGTTTTCTAGTGCCAATCCAATAATTGCCAGCTTTGTCTTCGTAAAAATGATTGACTTTTTGATTGAGTATTTGAAAAGAATCTTTTTCAGTCTCGATGTAATGATAGGCTTTTCCGGTCTTTAGAAGACTTAACTCCCCTCCGTTGGCCATCCATATATTTTTACTATCAGAAAGCGCAAAGCAGGGCACATTTGACCCTTTAAACGGATTTGTATTACCGTCTATTAACATATATTCCTTAAATAGGTGCCTTTCCCTACTAAATAGGTTTACTCCTGAGGCATATGTGCCAATCCAAATATTGTTATTCTTATCGCAATAAATGCTTGTGATACCATTACCAACGATACGCTGACTTTTGCCTCTTTCTTTAAAATCTAGCAGTTCGCCCGTCTTTGGGTCATAGCGATACAAACCCAAAATACTTGTGCCTATCCAACAGTAACCTTGTTGGTCTGTGAGTACATCGGAAATAGAAACAGTTTCTAATCGATAATTCAAGTCTGGCAGATTGTTGAGTTCTTCGGAAGCCACATTCAAACTCAAAACACCTTCATCAGAAGCAATCCAAATTACACTGTCTCCAAACTGTAGGTTTCTAATTCTACCGGTGGTATTACATTCTTTTTTGATTTGGTAATATTGGCTGCTATTATCATAAACAGCATGGATGATTTTTCCTTCATTCGCACCTAACCAAAGGTTGCCAGCCCGATCTACAGTTAGCGCTTCAATCTCGTATTTGTCTGTTAAAGATTTTAGGAAATCCCAATAGAAAATATTTTTCTCTAAATCTAGTAAGACCAACTTTCCGGTTTCATAAGAAATAATCAGATTGCCTTTGCCATCATCTGCAATGGTATTTACAGATTTTCTACTAAGGGAATAACCATCTCGGTCGATGTATTGCTGGAATGAATCTTCTTTTCGATTGTACTTGCACAAACCTCCATTTTTGGTTCCAATCCACAAAGTACTGTCGGCTGATTCGTGAACCTCATTTACATTGAAAAAATCTATTCCTGTATTTAGCTCTTTTCTGTAAACTTTAAAACTGGTGCCATCATAGCGGTTTAAACCATCGCCGGTAGCCAACCAGATAAAACCCACATAGTCTTCTTGAATATCGAGAATGTTGTTTTGAGAGAGTCCATCAGAGGTATTCAAATTCAGAAACTTAATCTTCTCTTGTGCAAACAATTGAGAGTTGCAGCAAAACTGAAAGCCTAGGAAAATTAAAAATATGAATACACTTTTTCTCATGATACATGAAAATACTAAAATTTAAGAAAAAACCTGATTCAAGAATGAAACAGGTTTTAAGAGCAATCTTTTGAAAGATAAATCAATCACCAGCGCTCCAAGCTGGCTTTTGAACAAGATTAGGATTTCTATCTACTGCCGACTGTGGATATGGCATTTTCCAATGTTTTGCCGGAGTAAAGGCAGCAAAGTCGTTGTCATCGCCATCAGTATCTCCAGCAACAATGGCTGCAGCAGCTTGGGTAAATAGATTAGGCATAGAGTTTCTTTTGCGCATAAAATCGAACCAGCGCTTAGATTCGCCAAACAACTCCCAACGGCGCTCTTCCAAAATCTTTTCAATCGTAATCTCACCTGAACTCAGGTCTTCTAGTCCAGCACGATTTCTTACTTCGTTGATTGCTTCTAATCCTACTGCACTGATAGTTCCATCAGAAAGTAAATCTGCTTCGGCATACATCAAAAGCAAATCGGCATAGCGCATCACTGGGAAACCCAATGTTGATCGACCATTTACATTCTTGGAGTTTTCTTGATACCAGAACTTTTGCAAACACATTCCATTGGCTCTAGCACAGCAACGATTCTGATTGGTTTGATCGTAATAGCCAGTAGTATCGCCATTCACAATAATCGGTTCATCTTGCATCCATAAATTATAATCTTTTCGAGCATCGGCATCATCCCATTGCGTGCCAATTGCCTCATAAACATAAGCCCAACCATAACCCCACATGTTGTTGTTATTTCGCATTTGGCGAGCAGTAGATGCCATCGGAAATTCTGATGCTACATTGTTGTCACTCCAATTGCCACCACTGTTGTAATGGTTTACTGTAAAGATGTGTTCTTTGCCGTTTTCATTATAAGTTTGGAAGATCGATTCGAGATTTTCTTTCGGGGTAGAAAGTTCGTTAAACAAGCCGAATGTACTGCTGTTGATTACTTCTGCCGCTTTAGATTCTGACATGCTGTACCAAGCATCATTACCCAATTCATCTGCACCAAAAAGATAGACTTTTGCCAACATGGCTTTGGCCGTCCAACTGTTTACTCTACCTCCTTGAGCAGATACTGATGAAAGATTTTCTTCTGCAAAAGTTAAATCTGAAATTACTTGTTCGTAAACTTCATCTGCAGTAGAAACCTCAGGTGCAAAACCAGAAGGATCGTTGGTAATCTCTGTTACTATGGGCACATCACCCCAGATTAAAGTGAGCATAAAGTGGGCATATCCTCTCAGAAAAGTAACTTCTGCCACTACCTGAGTTAAAACCTCATCACTTACATCTGCTTCTGAACCACGAATTATTACTTGATTACACATATTTATCAGCTGATAAAAACCTCTGTAATTCTCTTGTATTGCTTGATTCTGTGTATCGTAACTAAAGGTTGACCAAGCGCCAAAAGCACCATCTCCAGTGGCCGAACCATTGTAGATATTATCTGTAAATTGCTCGAATCCCAAGATGTTTAATCGGTGAAGGGAAATGGGAAGCGATAAGCCTGAATAAGCTGCTACTACTGCTTGTTGCAAATCGTTTTCAGTTTGGAAGAAGTTGTCACCAGTAGGCCCTGTCGGATCGGTTTGATCGAGCATATCTGTACAGGTTGTCAGCAGAAATCCTGTGAGCAAAAGAATGATATATTTTTTCATAATTGTGTTCATTTTCAATATTTAAAAAGATAATTGCATGCCCAGTGTGAACTGTCTCGATAGCGGATAAGCACCGCCATCTACTCCGGCTGTTTCAGGGTTATCGGCATCTCGCAAACTGATTTCAGGATCGAAACCGCTGTATTTGGTAAAGGTGAGTAAGTTGGTTCCCACAGCATAAAAATTCACTCCGGCATTTTCTAGCCTGATTGATTGCAACAAAGCTTTCGGGAAAGAATAGGAGAGTCTAACGTTTTTGATTCTTACGAATGAGCCATCTTCTAACCAATGTTGCGAAGCTCTGCCATTAGAATTCGGGTTACTAAACACAGCTCTTGGAATACTGTTGCTTGTACCTTCCCCTTTCCACCTGTTCAAAACATCCTCTCGCATATTGGCAAACGAAGAGTTAGAGCTTTCTAAACCCACTCTAAGTGAGTTATAAACATCCACTCCTTGCACTCCCTGTAAAAAAACTGACAGTGTAATTCCCTTATAACTCACTGTGTTGTTGAGCCCCCAAGTAAAATCGGGAATCGTACTACCGATAATCACCCTGTCATTATCAGCATCGATAAAACCATCTCCGTTCTGATCTACATATTTGATATCGCCAGGAGCCGTATTGTTTTCTTTGGTAGCATCATCTGTATTACCTGTGTAGTTCGGCAAACCTGTTTCTTCATTATAGGATTCAACTGACTGGTTTTGGTAAGCATGATTGTAAACTTCATCCCAGTTTTGAAACAAACCATCCGTTTCAAAACCATAAATTGCTCCTATCTCTTCGCCAACTCTGGTAATGTTCACCCCATTAAAGCGATCTGCATCTTCTGGCAAACTCACTACTTTGTTTTTTACTGATGAAATATTGAAGTCTGTTATCCATCTAAAATCACCAGTAGATACATTGACGCTTCTCAAAGTAAGCTCGATTCCTTTGTTGTTGATCTCCCCTAAATTCCCTGTTGGGTTACTTAATGAACCCACTTCTTCGGCTGGGGCAAAAGCGAGCAAAAGACCTTCGGTAGTTTTATCAAAATAATCAATTGTTAACTCTAATTTACCTCCAAAAAAACCAACGTCTAAGCCTGCGTTTAGCATTTTAATTTCTTCCCAACTCAAGTATTCATTTGCCAACCTCACCAAAGTAGCTCCGGGAATTACACCCCCATTAAATACATATTCTTGATCTGCTCCTGCACCTATGGTGGAATTCCATTGATACAAACCTGTATTATCGCTCCCACTAATACCATAACCTACTCTCAATTTCAGGTTAGATACCTGAGATATATCTTGCATAAAAGCCTCTTCTGAAATTCGCCAACCTGCTGAAACCGCCGGGAAAATTCCCCATCGTTGAGAAGCACCAAAGCGAGAAGAACCGTCTCTACGCACAGTGGCTGTCAACAAATATTTGTCATTAAAGTCGTAGATAAGTCTACCAAAGAAAGAGACAAAAGCAGATTCGTTTTGGTAGTTGGTTACATTAGGCATAACAAGTGGTTGCGTAGCCAATACATTGCCTTCACTATCGGTGATTTCGTTGGTTAATGTAGGCCTGCTAAAAAACCAATAATCGGTATCAACAAAAGCTCCAGCATTAGAACCAAAACCCAAATTCAAGTTATTTTGTGCTTGATAACCTGCCATTAAACTGAAGTTGTGCTTGTCTAATGACTTCTCGTATCGCAAGGTATTTTCGATAAACCAAGTGCGAGGCTCATTGTAGTTCATTCTTAGGTAAGATGTTGTTTCATCTCTGGCAGCAGCACCATCGATGGTATTGGCAGGTGTTCTCACTTCTGTTTTATTAAAACTCCAATCTACCGATGCCATTGAGTGGAAAGTTAGTCCATTGATAATTTCGTAATCGGCAAAAACAGAACCCCAAATTCGATTTCTTACTTCCTTATCATAATTGGTTTCCATGTTCCAGATCGGGTGCTCATTCTGGTAATCTAATTGCGCTTCGGCATCTGGATCTTGCGCAGATAAACCAGCATAATCGCCATCAATCGGATCGAAAATAGGTTTGTATGGATTAGCTTGTAAAAGCCTACCTATCCAGTTTTTTGTATTGATATTTCCGTCTACATTTCCCACCGTATTCGCTTCACTTCTAGATATCGCTAAAGTGTTTCCCACTTTCAGCCTTTTCCCGAATTTATGATCGCTGTTTAATCGAATGGTATAGCGTTTCATATCTGAGTTTGGCAATATACCTTCTTGATCAAAATAGTTGAGCGATGTGAAAATTTGAGACTTAGCAGAACCAGAAGTTACAGACAAGTTATAGCTGTTTATTTTACCATTTCTGTTAGCATAATCGAACCAATCGTAGGTAGGTAATTCAGCACCGCTCAATACTTTATCTACAAAGGCTTTTCCCTTGTAATCGGTATTGCCAGTTTCTGCCATCATTTCAGAATAATACCTTGCCCAATCGGTTCCGGAAAGCATGCTAAAATTACTTCGATCGAGCACACTCACCGAAGCATAAGTATCTAGATTGATAGACATCTTTCCTTCTTTACCTCTCTTGGTGGTAATAATTACTACACCATTTCCAGCTCTTGCTCCATAAATGGCAGTTGCAGAAGCATCCTTCAAAATATCTATACTTTCAATATCATTGGGATTTATGAGTGACAAAGGACTGATTGAAGTTTGTCCACCACCTGTTTCATTTCCGATAATAATTCCATCGATTACATACAAAGGCTCTGAGTTGTTGGTAGAACCCACACCTCTTATTCTCAAACTTGCACCCGCTCCCGGTGTGCCTGAACCAGTGGTAACTTGCACGCCAGCTGCTCTTCCGGTAAGGGCTTGCTCAAAAGATGGCACTGGAATCTCGTTTAAATCTTCTCCCGAAACTGATGAAATAGCTCCAGTAATGTCTTTTTTCTCCTGTGTGCCGAATCCGATAACCACCACTTCTTCTAGTTGACTTACATCTAAAGCCAATTGTACATCTACTACAGATCGATTGCCTATATCCACCTCTTGGGTTTGAAATCCGATATAGCTAAATGTAATGATATTGGATGCATCAGGAACATTGAGTTTGTAGCTGCCATTAAAATCGGTTGTAGTTCCGATTGTGGTTCCTTTTACTAGAATTGTTACTCCCGGTAAACTTTCGCCATCTTCTGTTGAGCTCACTTTGCCCGTAATGGTTTTCTCCTGCGCCAAAGCTTGTAACATTGGCATTAACAGGAAAACTGTTAGTAGTCCTGGTAATAAGTTTTTCATACTTTCATATTTAGATGATCGATAAAGAGTTGTTCTTTTCGCTAGTATGAAATTAGTTTTTGTTCAGGTTCTTGTTGACCTGATTTGGCATGATCAGTCAAGGATTGGGATAGGAGAGAGGGGTATTTTGAAAAGCAAAAAGCAGTGTAGCCAATTTGACCACACTGCTTTTTTTATTTTATTTTTTGAAGGTTTTTGATTTGGCTAATTAAGCTATCATATTCCTTTTTGGTACTTTCTATTGATAAAGTTTTTAGTTTGATGATGATCTGCTTTTTGAGGTTCTCATACTCATCTTTTACAGAGGAAACTGTTTGTTGATCTTCTGTTTTTGGCTTATTAATTTTCTGCAAATAAGTACTTACATCAGCAGCAGTTTTTATGGGAGAAGTAATCTTATTTGGAATTCTTCCTAACTGTTGCACTAAGCCTTTTTTGAGCTTTTCTTCTCCTGCCAGAATCTTGCGCTTATAATCAGGATTATTTTCGCCAATTCGCTCAATTCCTCTAGCATATTCAGAATCTCTTTGGATGGTTTTTGGAGAAACTTTGTATTCTTCTGCCAAAACATCTACCGTTCTTGCAGTGTGGACATTTTGACTACGCTGCGAATTATACTGGTTTGCACCTGTCCCTCCTTGTTTCGATTTCTCTCTTTCGTATCGCAAACCACGTAAGTAACTCCGCTGCTCATCAGTAAGGTTTCTACGACCTAACTGGTTTAAAATCATCCAGTCTTTTACCGCTTCTTTATCAGCAAACTCAATAAACTCTGGCTTGTGCTTTACCTCAACACCTTCTTCGCTAAGCTTGGTAATAATCTTATAGCGGTTGTGTCCATCTATCAACCAGATTTTATCATCAGCTTCTTTCCATACTTTGAGTTGCTCTCTTAAACCTTCTGTACGGATACTATCTTCGAGCAAGATTAGCTCTTCTTTATTCAAAGGCGGTATCAACAATTCTAACTCAGGATCAATCTCGAAAGTAATTGCTCTGCTCTCGGTGATCATCTTACCAATAAGCTGATGACCTGATTGTTGCTCCCTTTCAGTCGCTTTCTTTGCCTTTACCTTTTTTCTGAAATCACTCATGCTTTCTTTAAAACTTCTTTTGCCAAGGCCATATACTCTTTTGCCGCTCCGCTTTGTGGCGCATGTGAAAATATATCTTCTCTTACTATTTCTGCTTCTCTAAACTTGGTGGTATAGCGAATTACTGCATCAAACATTAAAGTATCATATTTATTTTTAATCTCTTCATACCCAACTTCAGTAGCATTGGTATTCTGGAACATAGTAATCAAAATACCCAAGGGTTCTATGTTCGGGTTTAGCAATCTTTTTACCTGATTGTTTATCAATTTGATGATTTCCTCTAAACCAATTAATCCAAACTGAGCCGGTTGAGTTGGCAATAAATAATGCGTTGAGGCAGCAATGGCATTGATCGAAAATATGCCGATAGAAGGAGGGCAGTCGATCAAAATAAAATCATACTCAGGTTCCACTTCTTTAAGCGCTCCTTTTAATATTTCGTAGCGAT
This sequence comes from Chondrinema litorale, assembly GCF_026250525.1. Taxonomy (GTDB): domain Bacteria; phylum Bacteroidota; class Bacteroidia; order Cytophagales; family Flammeovirgaceae; genus Chondrinema; species Chondrinema litorale. The sequence continues at coordinate 99,802 of NZ_CP111059.1, read as the reverse complement.
TTATCTTTTTGTCAATATCCGATTCTATGGTTGCCAGTTCAAGACCTGAAGGCACCAAAGATAAATTCTCGTCTGACTGAATAATTGGAAAGCCAGTCTCTTCTTTGTAAACAGAATATATATTTTGCTCATTTAAATCTACTCCTAAACCATAAGTGAGGTTTGCCTGTGGGTCATTATCTATTAACAATACTTTTTTACCTTGAAGAGATAAAGCTTTGCCAAGATTTATGGTGGTGGTGGTTTTTCCAACTCCTCCTTTCAGATTTAAAACCGCGATTATTTTTGTCATATGGATTTTGTGTAAAATTCATTTCAAAATACCCAAAAGAAATTTTCAATCACAAAATTATCTAGAGAGAATTGGTAGAAATGTTCTAAAAAAATTGATTGGGTGTGTTAATATTCAGAGAAGATTTCACTTAAATTGTTTTAGTGAAAATAGCTTAAAATAGCTTCTTTTGTTGCCCTACTATTTTGTACTCATCGCCTTGTTCTCTTCTCACCTGATATCCCTTTTGCTCAGCTACCCAAGCTACAAAAGCAGGTTCAAACTCTGGTAGCAAAAAGTTACTCAACCAGAAAGTATATTCGTCGCTTTTAGGATTAATTTTCCCTTCGAGCATTAATTTTTTTCTAAGGTATGGGTTTCCACTCACATAAGCTTCAAATTTCTTCAACTCATTTACTGAAGCATTCTCAGCCAGCTTTTTGCCTACATCTGTTCTTTTTGTTTCAAACTCCTCTTTAAAAGCTTCAATTTTTCTCCTACCTTCTTCCGTATCTGCTTCTTGCTGCTTTTCTTTCTTTTTGAAGTTTGACATTACCGTGACTTCGGCATCTTCTTTTATCAACTTTAGAAAATACGCTGCAGGATTTTTTATTTCTCCTATATTAAGTTTATGATGGGTGTATTTGGCAATTTCCAACACCTTTTGCTCGTCGTATTCCTTTAAAGTAGAAATAATCTGATTCTCTTTTAAACCCAATGTTCGCAACAAATTGAAAACAGTAGTTGGTTCAGTCATAATTTGCCCGTCTGAACCTGTGTCAATCGAAAGACGGTTTTCTCGTGGATAGATTTTAAATTTAATAGAATCTATCTTTCTGCCTTTTCTTATTTCTTTAAAAGTGAAGGTAATATCGCAGTGTTTATCTAAATCTTTTTGAGAGGGAAGCAGTATCCGTCTTTTAAAATCGTAATAGCGCTCATACAGGTCTTCAACTCCCATTACTTTCTTTAACTCTTCCAATTTAAATGTACGTGTTCCCAAATTTGCATACTGCTTTAATAACTGATACATCTGCATCGCATATACGCTACTCAGCGGCAGTACATTTCTTATGTCGTAAGATGTAAACTTCTCTTTAAGTTGCAACAAGTAGGGCACAAGTCTTGGATGAAAAACAGCTTCGATGTAGGGTAGGTCTTTATCGTACACAATTTCATGAAACAAGTTTACCTGACGGATTTTTGGGTCTTCAAAAATCTCGATTACATGCTTCATGAGCGACTTGGTAATTTCTCTCGCTCGTTGGTATTCATTTTTATTTTTAGTACCAATGTTCTCCACAAAATCTCTTAAGTACACTCGCTGCTTTACAAAATCAGGCTGATCTTTATCCAACTGAGCAACCAGTACTTCAAAAAAGCGAAACTGCGACAAAGTTAAATTATTCAACCTCGCATTAATAAGCTTGTTACTTTTTACTACTAGATTTGGATTTGATTTTGACATTTTATAGCCTGAAATTTTGGGCAAGTTAACAAAAAAACAACGACAAAATAAAAGATGTCGTTGTTTTTTTCTACTCAAAATACATTCATTAAAAATGCCTTATTTGTGTCGTTGTTTAATGTTTTTGAGTGAAATATCAATTTCTTTGGATTACCTTAATTCTGTCGTTGTTTTGCTAAACTTGCATTCTGCATGTTTAAACGCATCTCAAAAATTCTTTGTGATTGAAACCAATTTTAACTCTCCTTAAAACTGTCGTTATTACTTATAGTGAATAAATCTTTCTAGATGTAATCTCCTTAATTCTGTCGTTAATAGAGATCACTTTTTTGTCTTAGCCTTAATCTTGTCGTTGTTAAAGTAAAACTTAATTTAAGATTACAAGTTTATGTCAAAATTTAAACCCTTAAAACTGTCGTTACATCCTTAATTTTGTCGTTATTCAATACTTTAAGTCATTTATATAATTCATTTCCTGAATTCTGTCGTTGTTAAATCAAGTAATTAATCAAAAATGTGAGAATGTCTTAACCCAAAAAGCAGTTTTATGGCTTAAAAATACTCTCTAATGTGCTTTAGAATATAAAAAAGAGGGGAATTTGGGCTTAAAACTAGAATCCTTACTAATGTCGTTCATTCCTTATCACTGTCGTTTGGATTACTTATTTCTGTCGTTGTTATACCTTACCACTGTCGTTACTTACCTTATTCTTGTCGCTATTAAACCTTATCTGTGTCGTTATTAAGCCTTAATGCTGTCGTTATTAAATAACTTAAAAGTTTGATTGTCAAATAGTTATACAAAGTAAAACAATAAACTATTAAAACTATTTATAAAACAACAATTTAGGTAAATCTTATAATGGTTGATGTTTCTTTTTTTTATTATAAGTATAACTAAATCACTTAAAGTTTTACTTTAAGTAGCTATTTATCTAATTTATTCTGTTTCTTTTTTTCAAGTTGAGATTGCTTCAATTTTTCCTCAGGTGGTAAGTCTTCAGGGATTATATTTTTTTGAAGAAGGTTACTTCGTATTAAATCGTTATTAGATTGATGCTCGTTGGAGATGTCGTTTTCGCCTTGCAAATTTTCTTTGCTTGTGTTATGATTAGTAATTTCTGTGGCAAATCCTTTTCCATAAAGAAGAAGAGAATTCATAAAATCATCTGCGTTTTCCTCATCTTCAATCTGGTATTTTTGTTTTACATCGATTCCTCCAAACAAAGAACTATCACCATCTTCAACTATTTTTTTAAAACCTTCTTCATCAACACCTCTTTCTTTTACATTAAGCAAAAGCCGTTTTTGAGATTCCTTTAGTTTTTTATAGGCAGCTAGTCTTTTATTTGTTTTTTCGTCAATTACATCACTAGCTGTTTTTGCCAACCAACGTTTAAATGGTTCTGCCTTTTTAGAAGGAATCGATTGTATTATTCTAAAAATACCTTCTTTATTTGCACAGTTAATTTTTTGTTTGCCTCCTTTTGTTTCTACTGAAAGGGGGAGTACAATTTGTACCCACCCTTTATTTAGTTCTTCGTCTCTTTGGCGGAGTCTTCTTATATATTGAGATGAATCTTTACTTTCTGTAAGGGCGGATACAACATCGACTACAACAAAATACCACTCATCATTATGGTAAACTGATCTAATCTCTTGGCTTTCAAACAATTTAATTTCATTCATAGTTGGAATATAATCAATTTCGAATCAATCCAGAGTTTAATGGGAAAAATTATAGAAAAGGATATTCTAAAAGAAAAAATGTAAAAAACCTTTTACTTCAATTTATGAAAGGCAGAAAATTTGTGCAATAATATGCAACAAACATTACATAGAGGTTATAATTTGTTTAGGAAAAGAAGAATGAATGTAAGTTGCTGCAATTCAATTGATTACATTCAATAAATTGTAAATAAACGTTAACATGTAATGTTCTGTATTATAAATAAAAGAAAATAAATTAAATTAGGTATAAGAAACTTGCGTGAAATTACAATACAATTTTACAATAGTAATATTACTAACTGAAACGTTTCGAGAATGAAGAGTCCGATCAATCTAATTAACATAACACTAGTCATTCTATTATTTTCCAACCTAAGTAAGGCACAAATGTCTTGTGGTACGGTTTCACCTACGCCCGAGCAATTAATGTCATTAAGACTTAAGTCTACTTCTGCAGAAGATCTAGAGGCATTAATAGATAAAGAAAATATCACATATATAGCATTAAAGATTTTTTTGATTAGAACATCAAGTGGAACGAGTGTAACCCAACTACAAGACATTGAGCATGATGTAAAAGCTACTAATTGGTATTTTAGCAGAGTAAATATTCAGTTCTATATAGATAATGTAACTTATATAGATGACGATCAATTTTATGATTTTTCCGCAGAACAAGAATATTTGCTTAGAAATGCATATGCAGATAATAATACGATAAATGTTTTCTTTCCTAATGAAATTTACAAAAATGGAGTTGAAGTAGGTGGATATGCTTATTTACCACCAGGACCAAAAGTAGTATTTGTTTCTAGTGATAATACACTTTACAGCGATAATACTTTAGCCCATGAAATAGGCCACTTTTTTGACTTGTATCATACTCATGGAGCAACTGATAATGGAACCACTAGCGAATTGGTAGATGGTTCAAATTGTGATGTAGCAGGTGATATGGTTTGTGATACCCCTGCTGATCCCAATCTTGATCAATTAGTAGATGGAAATTGTGAATATGCTGGAAATCTAATAGATGCTAATGGGCAGTCATATCAGCCAGATGTGAAAAACATTATGTCTTATTCAAACGGAGGCTGTATGAAGTATTTTTCAGAAGGTCAGTTTGCTAGAATGCTTCAAGGATTTTATGATAAGAGATCAACTATAAAATACCATAAAGAGAACATTGATGATGAGATCATCCAAATTGAAAATAATTATACAGTTGTAAATGAAGTTGGTACCAAGTCGGATATTGTAATATTTGAAGACCCTATATCCGATGACTTTGAAGGTATAGCTGTTACACTCTTTGATGATGGAGATAAGCTAAAAGTAGATTTTGATATAGCAGAGGCAGGAAGTTACGAAATTAGTGTAAGGTTGAGAAGTGGGAATGCTGAGAGTGGAAATGCTTATTGGCCAGATTCTTATTTGTTTACTGTTGATAATGAGGCTGTAGAGTTGATTGGTGATGAAACTACGATATCTTCAATATATGCTACATTTGGTGGAAGTTATTGGGGGGAAATGCGAGGTACAAAAAATAGTCTTGAAGTCGGAAGTCATTTTTTAACCATAGAAGGAAATAGTAGTTGGGGAGCAGTAGATTATATAAGAGTTCGGAAAGTGGCAGAACCAGTGAACAATGCTCCAACGGATATTATATTAAGCAATTCGTCAATAAAAGAGAATGAGCCAATCGGCACGGAGATAGGCACATTGAGTACTACTGATGCTGATGCGGGTGATAGTTTTACATATAGTTTGCCTGAGGGAGAAGGAGATAATTCATCATTTAGCATCAGTGGGAATAAGTTACTGACAGCCGCTAAATTTGATTATGAAGGTAAAACAAGCTATTCGGTAGTTATAGAAACCAAAGATGCAGCAGGAGAGGCGTTTGAAAAGACATTCACAATTTCGATTACAGATGAAGTAGAGAATACAGCCCCAACAAATATTGGTTTAAGTAAATCATCAGTAAAAGAGAATGAGCCAATAGGTACAGAGGTCGGCACACTGAGTACCACAGATGCTGATGTGGGAGATAGCTTTACATATAGTTTGCCTGAGGGAGAAGGAGATAATTCATCATTTAGCATCAGTGGGAACAAGTTACTTACAGCCGCTAAATTTGATTATGAAGGTAAAACAAGCTATTCGGTAGTTATAGAAACCAAAGATGCAGCAGGAGAGGCGTTTGAAAAGACATTTACCATTTCAATTACAGATGAGCCAGAAAACTCTGCTCCAACAAATATTGGTTTAAGTAAATCATCAGTAAAAGAGAATGAGCCAATAGGTACAGAGGTCGGCACACTGAGTACCACAGATGCTGATGTGGGTGATAGTTTTACATATAGTTTGCCTGAGGGAGAAGGAGATAATTCATCATTTAGCATCAGTGGGAACAAGTTACTTACAGCCGCTAAATTTGATTATGAAGGTAAAACAAGCTATTCGGTAGTTATAGAAACCAAAGATGCAGCAGGAGAGGCGTTTGAAAAGACATTTACCATTTCAATTACAGATGAGCCAGAAAACTCTGCTCCAACAAATATTGGTTTAAGTAAATCATCAGTAAAAGAGAATGAGCCAATAGGTACAGAGGTCGGCACACTGAGTACCACAGATGCTGATGTGGGTGATAGTTTTACATATAGTTTGCCTGAGGGAGAAGGAGATAATTCATCATTTAGCATCAGTGGGAACAAGTTACTTACAGCCGCTAAATTTGATTATGAAGGTAAAACAAGCTATTCGGTAGTTATAGAAACCAAAGATGCAGCAGGAGAGGCGTTTGAAAAGACATTTACCATTTCAATTACAGATGAGCCAGAAAACTCTGCTCCAACAAATATTGGTTTAAGTAACTCATCAATAAAAGAGAATGAGCCAATCGGCACGGAGATAGGCACATTGAGTACCACAGATGCTGATTCGGGCGATAGTTTTACATATAGTTTGCCTGAGGGAGAAGGAGATAATTCATCATTTAGCATTAGCGGGAATAAGTTACTGACAGCCGCTAAATTTGATTATGAAGGTAAAACAAGCTATTCGGTAGTTATAGAAACCAAAGATGCAGCAGGAGAGGCGTTTGAAAAGGCATTCACAATTTCGATTACAGATGAAGTAGAGAATACAGCCCCAACGAATATCAGTTTAAGTAAATCATCAGTAAAAGAGAATCAGCCAATAGGTACAGAAGTTGGCATATTGAGTACCACAGATGCTGATTCGGGCGATAGTTTTACATATAGTTTTGTGTCAGGAACTGGTGATACGGATAATGCGTCATTTAGTATTGATGGTAGTAAGCTGAAAACAGCAACCGAGCTTAACTACGAGACAAAAGACAGTTATTCAGTTCGAATTCAAACCAAAGATTCGGGAGGTAAAACCTATGTGAAGGTATTTACGGTAACAATCACAGATGAATCGGAAGATTCTGCACCATCAAACATTACATTAAGTAATTTATCTATTAAAGAAAACCAGGCTGTTGGTACTGAAGTGGGTTCGTTTAGCACAACAGATTCAGATATAGGTGACACACATACATACAATCTGGTATCAGGAACTGGTGATACAGATAATTCATCTTTTAGTATTGATGGTAGTAAATTGAAGACTACTGAGGCATTCGATTATGAAACTAAAAGCAGTTATTCGATAAGAGTAAGAACGACAGATACAAATGATAAGATTTTTGAGAAATCGTTTACAATTTCTATAACAGATGAAACTGAGAATAGTCCTCCAACATCAATTTCAATAAGTAGCTCCAATATTTCTGAAACTGCCGAAATTGGGTCAATAGTAGGATCATTAAGCACAAGCGATCCAGATTTAGGTGATATACATACTTATACTTTGGTATCTAATTGGGACGATAATACTGCATTTACACTGGAAGGATCTTTAGTAAAAACAGCTATTACTTTCAATTACGACACGCAAAACAGATATTACATCAAAGTAAAAAGTGATGATGGAAATGGAGGATCAACAGAAGCAATATTCGTAATTAGTATTATTAATGAAGCCGGTAATTCGGCACCTTCGGGGATAATATTAAATACTAATAGTATTGCAGAGCATGGAGGTACAGGTGATGTTATCAGTATTTTGAAAGCAGTTGATGTAGATAGAGACGATGCGCATGTATTCTCACTTGTAGAAGGAACGGGCAGCGATGATAATGGTGCATTTTATATATCCAATGATACACTATATGCAAATCAATCATTCGATTATGAAGTGAAAAATACATACTCTATACGTGTAAAGGTGGTAGATGCTGATAGTGGTTCTTACGAAGAAGTGATTGAAATTTACATTGCCGATATTGCTGAAAACTTTAGATTGGCTGGTAATATAATTGATCATACAAATGCCGAAGTTGAAGAAGGCATCATTGCTTTATATAATAAGCAAAACTATGAGCTAGTATCAGAACTCAACTTAGGTAGTTCGAGTAGTTTCGAATTTACAGGATTAGACACAGGTAATTATATCCTCAAATATTCACCAGATATTAAGTTTGAAGCTCTAGGTGTACCAACATATTCAGGTAATGCGCTTATTATGTCGGAAGCTAGTATTATTAACCTGAATTCCGATGTTACAGATTATACCATTAATTTACTGGAAAAAACAGCTGCTTTAACAGGAGAAGAAACAATTAGTGGAACAGCCTATAAAACGGATGAAAACGCTGGAGGAAGAACAAACGAAGAAGTAATCTTATCAGGTGTTCCAGTGTATTTGTTAGATTTCCAAACAGAAGAGATACTCTCAAATACAACATCAGATGAAGATGGAAACTTTACATTTCACCAAGTAAATGCTGGAAATTATTTGATAAAGTCTGATTATCAGGTAAGTGTTGTTGAGAAAGAGCTAAATAAGATTCCTGTAGAAAATGGAGATGATAGTGTAAAAATAAAATTGAGTATTAACGATACAAAAACATGGACGGAAGTACTATATGTTACTGCAACTGATAACTATCAAGAACTCCAAGGAGTAACCTTCTTTCCGAATCCGTTTGGAGATGTGTTAAATTACGAAATTGATAATGAGTATATTGGAGAATTAGAATTGAGGGTTTTGGATCTTTCAGGAAGGTTAATCAAAAACGAAAATATTCAGAAGCAACAGTTAAATTATGCTGACCAACTCACCCTTCCAGATTTATCAAAGGGAATGTATCTAATTAGAATACAAAGCGATAATTTATCTAAAAATTTGAGAGTGATTAAGAGATAAAATAAAAGCTCAGGTAGAAATACCTAAGCTTTTAAAATTTCTAATATTTCGTATTTACAACTCCAATATCACCGAGGTAAACATCCCAAAGCGTTGTTTTTTCGCCTTCGATGTATTTGTCATATGTTTTAAGAATCACAGTAATATTCTTTTTAGTAATGTCTGAATACTCAAGATTACCATCTATAAAGCCTTCGAATTTCTGTTGGAAGGTAACAATACCATAAAAGTTACCATCTTCTCCTTTTTCTATTTTGCTCACATAGCTTATATCAGACCAAGACACTCGCACTTCATCGTACTTAAGTAGTTTTAATTTCTCAAAATAAGTCCTGAGCTTATATTTTGTTACATCGGTTCTATTTACCGAAGAAACCTCCATCATCCTCTTTTCATCAATAAATAGCTTAACAGCAGCATCAATAGCATCATTAGCTTTCTGGAAAGGTGTCTTCTTATTCGCCACGAGCGTTAAGTAATCCTCTAATTCTCTGGTTTTAGCTAATGCCTTATCTCTAAATAGTTGAGTATCCACATTTGATAGATTCGGATCATCATCAATAATAACATTATCAGAAATATGCCCATCTTCCGGAAAATTATTATCCGGTGTAGTGTTTTCAGGAATAGTAGTTTCTGGTACAGTATTGTTATTCTCTGTTGACGGATTACTAACTGCCAGTACATCATCACTTGCTTTTAGTAAAACTTTAGCAACCTCAGAGGGTAAATCAAATAATTGATACTTACCATCTTTGTAAAGAATAATGCTTAAGTCACTTTGAGCTATGTTACCTTGGCTTCCTGTTTTTGTATCCTTATAAACTATTTTATTTGGTGTATTTTGAGTTTCTACAGTGTTAATTTCTGCTGCGATTACATTCCCATCTTTTGTTAGTAGCTTATCAATTTTATCGTTTGATGGAGAAGAGTAATTTACACTAACTAAGTCTTTTTGTGTTTCAGAGTAAACATGATAAGTGCCTAAAGGATAGAAGGCCATCATAATGTCTTGTTTAAAGATATGGCTATACTGGCCTGTAGAATTATTTTTTGCTTTGTATTTTACATGACTAGAGTTGATTTCAAAAGTTGATATTTTGGTTGGGCGCGAATCAGGAAAGTAAATAACCTCATCTGATTGTGCTAGTATTTTTGTACAAAATCCTACCATTAAAACCATTAATAACAGTTTTTGCTTTTTGATTGGAAACAATAGATTGGTCGAAATATTCATAATTATGCTCAGAGAACTTGATAAAAAATATTTTCCTTAAAAAAATGAAATTCGGTTTGCGATTAATTTGCTGTTAGCTCGCTAGAAGTATTTGTAATCTATATAAATGTAATAATTTAATTTAAGAAACTTAAAAAGGTAAACTAATACGTCTCCTAAATTTAACGAGGGTAATAATGTAGGTTAAGGCTAAGTATATACTTAGTTAACAATACGGGAGCATGTTCGATCAGTTACAATTAGCTATTTTACAAAGCTAAATTATGCCTGTAAAACATAGAGGGGATAGATTAAACCTGAGCTATTTAATGGATCGTTTATAATGTTATATGAAGGGAATTTTTTGGAGTTTCTTTATTTTCTGTCCAAAATACAAAGTTTTTAGCTTGTTAAGGTTGGCAATCATGATACTATTAGCAGATTCAATTTTATTGAAATAGATGTTGTCTTCTTTAAGATATGTTAACTTTTCAGGAATGACCTTGTCGGGCAAAATATTTTGATGGTTAATACAAATTCAATTGTAAGCAAAAACACAATTACAAAATGAGAAATATTAATTATTGAATGAATTTGTAAATTCAGAAAGGCGCAAAAATTAGTAAAAAGCAATATTTTCAGAAAAAATAGGCTTCATTAGTAGTAATAAATGATAGAATCAAATAAACAATAATTCAATTGCTATTGAAGAATTAAACATGAAAACCACTTCACTAATTACTATTTTACCTGACAAACCATATCGCTTTTTTTTATTGATATTTTTCTTGTGTTTAATGCATTATTTAGCAACTCCAGTTGCTGCGAAACAAGATGAGGGTCAAGCATCAATTGCTGCTGCTTTAAATCAGCAAATAAAAGTTATAAACAAGTGTGTACGATCGACATGGAAAAACCAAAGAAGCTACTCAAGGTACAATGAAGATTTAAATAAAAATGTGCATAAAGAAGGAGAAAATATTTTGCAAGGAGCAGTTCCTTATTTTGCTATTACAAAATACTTAAAGCTTCCTGTAAGTGATTATGAAAAAGCCAAAATAGCAGCTAAAGAAATTCCTACAGAATATAGAGAAAAAGTGATCCTGCTTTTTGATTCCTTATGGCAACTTCAAGAACAACAAGTAATTATTGGTAGACAGTTTTCGGAGCTTACAAACTTTAATCCCAGAAAAACAGATACAACAACTGTAAATCAAGCTTATAAGTACTTAGCAGAACTGGATAAAATCAACACTGACTATCGAAATCTCTCTTTGCAATTTGAAGCATTGGCATTACAAATTCATAAAAGGTATTGCAGTAGTGGTCAAAACTCTTGGGTTAAAGGTGCTACTGCTATGAAAATAGTTATAGACACAGCGCGAAACTATTTGGAAATGGCAAGAATAGGAAAATTTTCTAAGCAGAATCAATTAGATACTCTTCAACTGGGTTTGATGCTAACTGAGTTACAAAAAAATCGATCTATAAATACTCAGAATATAAAAGAAACAGGATCTTATGATGGAAACAGTGCGCCAAATCGTTATGATAAGTTTATAGAGAAAATAAGAAAAATGATGGGTGAGTACTATGGTTATATCCCTCTAGAAACATATTCACCAAAACCTTATGAATATATTGTAAATGAGTTTAATTGGGCAGTAGAAAGTTATAACAACTTTGCCAGAGTGAGTGCTATGGAAAATATGGGAGAGGCACCAGCATTTCTTTTACAATCGGTAATCGAACTGGGGCTTTATAAGTTTCAATATCCCTTGCTGAAGCAGCAAAATGAAAAGGCGGAGCAAAAAATCTCTATGGAGGGTTTTGCTTATAACCATACAGTTTTGTTGTTAGATGTATCAGGCAGTATGAATCAGCCTGAAAAATTACCTTTACTCAAAGAAGCCATCAGTCAATTATCTGAAGTGATGAGAAAAGAAGACCGACTTTCTGTAGTGATTTACTCTGATAATGCTCGCGTAATTCTTGAAAATGTCTCATTCACTGACAAACAGAGTTTATATACATTGTCTAAACTAACTTCTAGTGGAAGAACGAATGCGCAAAAAGGGATTAAACTTGCTTACCAACTTGCAGAAAAAGAATTTATAGAACAAGGAAATAATAGAGTTATTCTGGCTTCTGACGGTGATTTTACTGTGTTTGAAGAGACAATAAAAGACGTAAATGAAGCAACAGAAAAAGGTATTCATTTATCAGTTTTTAGTTTTGGATGGCAAGTGGAGAATGAAACACAATTAAAGCATTTGGCAGAAGCTGGGCAGGGTAATTATATTCATGTAACTAAAAAGAATTCTTTTGAAGCATTGCTTAGTGAACTGCAAGCCATATCGAAATAGCAAATTATAAATTTACATCAAACTCATCACTAAAAATTAATTTTTCATCTCCATTCAGCAAACGAATATAATCTACAGAACCAGTTCCTGTAAAGTTGAAGCTAATACCAGTGACTTCGCCAATATCTTTAGAGAATGGTATTTCATACATCTGATTTTCATTAATAGTAATAATTGCTTTGTTATTTCTGGTTTCAACTTTTAAGTCTTGCCATTGGTAAACTTCTGTTCCAAAAGCTGATAAGTCGTGACTTTTACCTGTATGTGTAGTATCTCCAAATTTCAGGTTTACATTGCCTATACAACCTTTTGTAGTTAGTGGAATAATATTCATATCGTATTCACCAAGTAGGCAAATAGACACGTAGGGGCAGGTTATGTTAAAAACACTGTCACATTTAAGGCGGGTTTCAAAAGTAAAATTGCCACTGCTTAAATCAGTAAAATTATCTACATAGTAATAGCTAACAATCGGATTTTTACTCAATTCTATTTTACTCTCAGCGAGTTGCTGTTTACTTACTGAAAGTGCTCCATCTTTTTGTAAATCATCTCTGAAATAGACAGGAATCTTGTCTGTATAATTGTATCTGGCAAAGGCCAGCCAACCATTTGTATTAATTCTTATTGGGGTTTCTTTAATGATAGAATCATTTGCAATGAGCTTGGCTTGGTGCACACCAGGGTAATAATACATGGTTGTCAATTGCTTGTTTTCAGGCTGAATTTTTTCGCGAAGCAGCGCATTCCAATTTTGCTGTATATAAAAGCTATCTGCATGAACACTGCTGATATCATAATCAAAAATTACCGTATTAGGCACTCCTTTGAGTGTAGCATTCTTACTGCTAAATTTTAACTCATTTGCATCATACTGGATTGATTCAGGAGCATCGACCGATTTGTTGGATTGAATAATAAATACACCTAAAACGGAAATCAAAATCACCAAAATAATTGGCAAGAGTGATTTCTTAAACCTCTGCTCTTTAGCTGAAATTCCTACTTGTTGTTCATCGAGAGAGGGAGAATTATTCTCTTTAAAATTCAGCCAATTTTTGTAACCCAGAAAAAGTGCAAAAGCATCAAGTGTTGCTGGATGTGGAGTGCCTATATAATCAGGCTTCCAGATTCTTTTTATAGTAGATAGACTCAGGTTTATCTCCGTTTTTTTATCAATTAAGTCAATTAAGTTTAAATAATCGCGCTGTTTCCAAGAGGCACTACTAGGCCAGCCAAGTTGATTCTCAATTTGCTTTTTTACCTCTTTAATATAGAAATCTTCATCGGAGAGCATTTAAACGCTTTTTAAATGGAAAATAAACGGTATTTAAATTTCAACTACACCCGTAATCTAGCAGAATTGTATTCAATCAAAATCATAATTAACATCAATTCTAGCCAAAATGAAAAGAAAATTAACTTTACTATTTTTATTTGTCTTATGCTACTGCCATTTCACTAATGCACAAGTATTTTATGTAGACGGCAAAAATGGAAATGATCAATCGGAAGGGAGCAAAGCAAATCCATTTAAAAGCATAGAGAAAGCCGTATCGGTAGCAAACATGCTTACTGGAAATGGCGATGTGAGCATCAAGATATTTCCGGGAATTTATACACTGCAAGATAAAATTGCCATCCATCCATTAAGAGCATTTTCAGATACAAGTTCATTTACCATTGAAGCAGCTATTTTACCCGAAAATGCAGATTGGGAGCATGCAAAAATGCCAGTAATTCAATCAGTAGCATTGAATAATTCCGATACTCAATTTCCACATAGTACAGCCTTTTTGGTGGCAAGCGACTATGTGAAAATTAAAGGATTAAAGTTTATCGGAAACGCCAATCCAGAGATCACTTACTATTATCCGATTACCAGAGAAAGCAATGCTTTAAAAAATCTCACGGTTGAAAACTGCTATTTTATTGCAGAAAAAAACTCCACTTTTATTCAAGGAGGAATTTGGGCACATGGCGAAGAAATCAAGATCAATCAATGTGTGTTTTATAATTGTAAAAATGCCATTCTCACTTTTAGCAAAATCAAAAATACTTCTGTAACCAATTCTATTATTCATGGTGCCTACGAGAGCGCATTCTGGATTGGAGACGAAGACCCGGAATTCGAGTTTAAGAATAATGTAATTAGCAATTGTAATTTTGTGTTTACAATTGCGCCACACAACAAAGCTACTTTCAATTTATCGAACTCGGTAATCTGTGATAATGCTTACTATTTTGGTGAATGGAATAGAGAAAAGGGAAAAGTAATAGAGATAGATGATTACAAAGTAAAAGAAACAGACATCACGAAAAAAGGAAAGGTAAAATTAGTAGAGCGAGAAATTGCTGGTTTCCCAGAAAACTTCTTGCAGCTAACACCTGAGTCAACAGGCTATCAATTAAACGCCAGTATTTTTGAGCAGTAAAAATTGATTCTTTAAAATTTCAACTCTTCAAAACTCAGACGATCATCATCTGGTTTTGAAGAGGTTGTTTATGAATGATTGATGCTAAATATTTAAGAATATACATAAATCATTGATAGTTAATTATCTGTACTTTTATCGGTTTGGGTATAGTGAGTGTCCCGCAGGGTATGCACTATAATTGTTATTGTGCTTAGTTATTTTTCCTTTCATCAGTTTCAAGTATTGAATATTCAAAGTTGTCAGACCAGCCAAATTTCAAAGGTAACACCTGTCGTAAACGCCCTTCTCTTACCATTCCTGCTTTTTCCAGTACTTTGATTGAACCAATATTCCCTACAGCACAGCCAGCTTCTATTCGATGTAATTTAAGATTATCAAATCCAAAATTTATTACCGCTTTTAAAGATTCTGTTGCAAACCCTTTTTTCCAGTAGTCGGAATGTATTTTATACCAAACTTCCCCACGTTTATATTTTTCATCTCCGAGTTTAAGTCCAAATAATCCGATAAATTCTCTATCCGACCTATTTTCAATCGCAAATGTGTAGTTCCTTATTTTACTCAGTTTATTTTCTGCAATCCAAGGTTCAATTATATTTTTCGTTTCCTCAAAATTTTGGGGAATACCAAGAGTATTGAATTCATCTGTTTCAGGTAAAGAATGTAATTTATGAATCGAATTTAAATCTGACAATTCAATTAATCTCAATTTTATTCTGTCCGTTAATATTTCGAATTCAGTCATTTTCTTAATTAAGCACAACTTGATATAAAAGTATCAAAAGATCAAGACTGCGGAAGCATTTTCTAAATTTTATACGCTTTTGCTAAAATATCCGAAACAGCAGCTGCTGACGCTCACTTCGTTCAAACAGCGGATATTTTTTAACACAACTGCTCCAATAATTATTAATGATGATGCTTCCTAGGTCGATTAATGTTTTGATAATTAATTATATCTCATACACTCAAAAAAAGTAAGATTGAATAGAGTTAGCTTTGGTAAAACCATTATGTCAATCACACACCTTTAATCATCTGGTTCAACATCATCTTCTTTAGATTCAACCATTTCGATTTTAGGCTTTTCGGCATCTCTTATATTAAAGGTGGGCAAAACGGCTGCGTTAATTCCCAAGCCAATTGAAGTTAAAAGTATAATGAATAGCAGCGCGAACTGCTTCAGTAATTTTTTGATCTTTTTCATTTTACAAGCAGAAATAAGGCTGTAGTGCTTACAGCTTGTGTAACCAAGAATTAAGTTGATTTTTAAATTGGGTGGAGTTCCCAAGGAAATATTAGGATGCTTCCAACTAGATAAATTGAGGGAAAGAATCTGAATTCTTAGTGGATGCTTGTAACTGTATAAAATGTAGCAGATTTATAAAAATATTGCTTTCTGTGGATTCAATGGCCTTATTTTTCACTGCAATCAGTTGATTGTATAATCGAATTAATTGAATGTTAAAAGCAAAAAAGCTGGTTTTAGCAATTACTTTTTGAGTTAAGTGAATCGCCCTTTTAAAACGGAGACTTCTATAATTTCTTCTTGTAGAACTTTGCTGAGATACCAACTCGGTTTGAGTTGGAGAACTGATGTAATTAGATGGCAGTTCGTAACCAGATGTATTAAAAATGCTGAGCAATAGCGCGAATAGCATCAACACTATTGATGTGAAAATACGGCTATATGTAGTTTCTTGCCTCAGCATATAAATTTAAGTTATTTACTGCTTATTTTATGTGATTTTCGATTTTAAATAAAATTATCTCACAAAAAAATTCCTTAGGTAACATTAGTTACCAAATGCAGATTTTCTTCCGGCTACTTTTGAAAAGAACTTGAAGGAAATTTGAAATGAAGAATAAATATTTAGTTGTATTAATCTCAGCACTTCTTTCTGCAAACAGCCTATTTGGACAGGATACGATAACTATTTCTAAGGAAGAGATACTTTCTAAAATAGCTAAAGGCAACCTCCAAGTAAAGATTGCAGAAAAAACTTTTGAATCAGCGAAGGCTGATTATAGCCAGTCGAAGGCGCTTTTTTTACCGAATATTACGGTTTCGCACACGGCAATGTTGACAACCAATCCTCTAATGGCATTTGGCTCAAAGCTTAATCAGGAAATTTTAACTCAGAATGATTTTAACACAGACTTGTTAAATAACCCTGAAAAAATCGACAATTACGCTACAGCCATCGAAGTACAACAACCCATTTTTAATATGGATGGTGTGTACGAAAGACAAGCTGCTAAAACCAAAATGCAAGCTTATCAACTACAAGCGGAGCGTACCAAAGAATACATTGAGCTAGAAGTAAATAAGGCTTATATGCAATTGCAATTGGCATATAGTGCTGTAAAAGTGCTAGAAAAAGCCAATGCAACTTCTGAAGCTAGTTTACAAATGGTTGAGAATTACTTTGAGCAGGGAATGCTACAGAAAACAGATTTACTTTCTGTTCAAGTACGAGTAAACGAAGTAAAAAACCAGTTGCAGTATGCGAGAAGTAATGTGAAAAACGCTTCAGACTATTTAGCATTTCTATTAAATGAAGAAGGCGAAACTGTAGTTTACAAACCTGCCGAAGAAATAGCTTCTGATATTGATGTAAAGGTTTTCGATACCAGTTTATCAGAATCTAGAAAAGATATTATGGCGATGAAACTTTCTACTGAAGCTTATGAAAAAATGTTTCAGTCTAGTAAGATGAAGTTTCTGCCGAGATTAAATGCTTTTGGCAGCTATCAGTTGTACGACGACCAATTATTCCAGATGGGAGCGAGTGGTTATCTAATTGGTGCGCAACTTTCTTGGAACATATTCGATGGTTACAAATCCATAGGAAAAATGGAAAAGCAAAAAGTTGAATACCAGAAATCGATGGTTGAAAGTACACAATACAAAAGCCAGAGCCAATTGGAAATCAACAAAACTAACCGCCAGCTAAAAGATGCAGAAAACAAAGTAAATCTCTCGAAACTGGCATTGGAACAATCTCGCGAAGCTTACCGCATCCGTTCAGATCGCTTCCAACAAGGATTAGAAAAAACAACAGACTTATTGCAGTCAGAAACTCAGATGATTCAGAAAGAGCTAGAAAGTTTACAGGCTGTATTCGAATATAATTTCACTCAAAAATACTTGGAATTTTTAACTCAGTAATAATGAAACAAATACTTATAGTTTTAATAGCATTTTCTTTCGCTCAGGTTTTTACAAGTTGCAGTTCAGGAGAAAGAAAGCCTGTAGAAGTACTGGATGCAATTCCGGTAAAAGTAAGTAAAGTAGCTACTGGTGAAAATAGTAGATTTATTACTGCCAGTGGTAAAGTGGAAGCAGAAAACAGTGCTAACCTAAGCACCAGAATGATGGGTTATGTAACTGGCCTCAAAGTAAAAGTAGGACAAAAAGTTTCTAAAGGTCAGCTTTTATTAAGCATCAATAATGCAGACTTACAAGCTAAAAAAGCACAAGTTGAGGCTTCAATTATACAAGCAGAAGCAGGATATAACAATGCGAAAAAGGATTACGAACGCTTTAAAACATTGTTCGATCAGAAGAGTGCTTCTCAAAAAGAGTTGGATGATATGACCGCCAGATACGAAATGGCAAAAGCAGGTTTGGAAGCAGCCAAACAAATGAAAAACGAAGTGATCGCACAGTTCTCCTATGCAAATATTACTGCACCATTTTCAGGAATTGTAACCAACACATTTATAAAAGAAGGAGACATGGCAAACCCAGGAATGCCATTGGTAAGTGTAGAAACGCGCTCAAATTTACAGGTTACCGCGATGGTTTCTGAAACTGATATTGATGCGATAAAAAACGGAATGCCAGTAAAAGTGTTAGTGAAATCAATCGGAGAAGAGGTAGAAGGCAAAGTGAGTGAAGTGAGTTTATCAGCTAAAAACACAGGCGGACAATATCTTGTAAAAGTGAATTTAGATAAAGTAAATGATGATATTCTTTCTGGAATGTTTGTAAATGTGCAATTTCCGGTCGAAAAATTAGACAATGCAACCGCATCTTCTACAGTACTCATCCCAGAATCTGTATTAATCAGACATGGTCAATTACAAGGAGTTTACACCATTGGGAATGATAATGTAGCGATTTTGAGATGGTTAAGATTGGGCAAAACTTATGGCGATCAAGTAGAAGTATTATCAGGACTTTCTGCAAACGAACAGTTCATCACTACTGCAGAAGGCAAGCTGTTTAATGGTGCTAAAGTCACTTTCTAATAGAATTTATCAAACTGTAAAAAGGATCTCAGGACTGTAATTATTCACCTTATCCTCACAAAACAGATTCAAAATATTTAAAACATGGAAGAAGGAATATCAGGTAAAGTCGCCCATTTTTTCATCAACTCAAAGCTTACCATTTTATTAATGGTAGCACTGATGATTATCGGGGTGTATAGTTCTTCGTTAATTCCAAGAGAAGAAGAACCTCAGATAAATGTACCAATGGCCGATATTATGATCGGTTATCCGGGGGCGAGTCCGGCAGAATTAGAAAGCAGAGTAGTTAAGCCGCTAGAAAAAATCATAGGCAACATAAAAGGAGTGGAGCATATTCACTCAATGGCGATGAACGGCATGGCTATGATTATTGTGCAGTTTTATGTGGGTGAAGACATTGAAAGATCTTATGTGAAATTGTACGACGAGTTGAACAAACATCAGGGTATGTTTCCAGAAGGTGTGTATCAACCTCTAGTAAAAACCAGATCGATAGACGATGTACCGATGTTAGGCTTAACGCTTTGGAGTGAAAACTACGACGATTTCCAACTAAGAGCGATTGCCGAAGAGGTTACTTCTGAGATTGAAAAAGTAAAAGATGTAGCGATTACGAAAGTAATTGGTGGTAGAAATCGCCAGTTAAAAGTGGTGTTGGATAAGGATAAAATGGCTGAAAATGCTGTGGATGCATTGAGTATTATGCAGATGATTCAGGCAAACAACGGAAGTTCTCAATCTGGAAGCTTTGTAAATAATGATGAAGAATACTTAGTAACTACTGGCAAGTTTTTAACTTCTGCTGAAGATATAGAGAATCTGGTAATCGGTGTAAACAAAAATATGCCGGTATACTTAAAGCAGGTGGCTACAATCGAAGATGGTCCAGAAACACCAAACAGTTATGTTTCTTTCGGTTATGGAAAAGCCAACGAAGATTTTAAAGGTTACAAATCTGAGTATCCTGCGGTAACCATCTCTGTTGCCAAAGTGAAAGGAGCAGATGCGATGAAGATTGCTGATAAAATTGTAGATCAGATCGATCTGTTAAAGCTAAACTTGATTCCTAATGATGTGCATGTGAGTGTTACCAGAAACTATGGTGAAACAGCTTCGCACAAAGTAGGTGAGTTATTAATGCACTTAGGTGTGGCAATTCTAGCAGTAACTGTATTGGTAATGTTGGCCATGGGCTGGAGAGGTGGCTTAGTCGTGTTCTTTTCAGTACCACTTACTTTCGCTTTAACCTTGTTCAGTTATTACATTTTAGGTTACACGCTAAACCGTATCACGCTGTTTGCTTTGGTGTTCGTAGTTGGTATCGTGGTAGATGATAGTATTATTATCGCAGAAAACATGCACCGCCATTTTAAAATGAAGCGATTGCCATTTAAACAGGCTGCTATTTTCGCGATAAACGAAGTTGGTAACCCAACCATTTTGGCAACTTTTACAGTAATTGCAGCTATTTTACCAATGGCATTTGTATCAGGAATGATGGGCCCTTATATGAGTCCGATGCCGATTGGTGCTTCTATTGCGATGATGTTGTCTCTGTTCGTAGCATTAACAGTAACTCCATATTTGGGTTATCACTTACTAAGAGAAAAAGACGAGCAAGAACACAAAGAAGAGCACAATTTAGAAACCAGTGTGATCTACAAAATCTATAAAAAGATTGAGCAACCAATGCTCGATAGTTCAGCAAAACGCTGGGTAATGTTAGGAATCACCTTATTTTTATTAGTAGGTTCAGTATTGATGTTCTTTACTAAATCGGTAGCTGTAAAAATGCTTCCTTTTGATAACAAGAATGAGTTCCAAGTAGTGATTGATATGCCAGAAGGAACAACACTGGAAAGAACTGCTGCCGTAACCAAAGAAGTGGCTCAGTATCTATCTACCATTCCAGAAGTAGTGGATTATCAGAATTACATTGGTACTTCTGCTCCAATCACTTTTAATGGATTAGTAAGACATTACGATAATCGTGGTGGTAGCAACATGGCAGATATTCAAGTAAACTTGTTATACAAAGAAGACAGAGATTTACAAAGTCATGATATAGCTAAATTGGTGAGACCACAAGTGCAGCAAATAGCTAAAAAATATGGTGCGAATATCAAATTAGTTGAAGTACCACCGGGCCCTCCAGTATTATCAACTTTAGTGGCTGAGGTATATGGCGGACCAAACTACGACGAGCAAATAATGGTAGCCGATCAGGTAAAATCCATTCTTGAAAACACCGATGATATTGTA
This sequence comes from Chondrinema litorale, assembly GCF_026250525.1. GTDB lineage: Bacteria > Bacteroidota > Bacteroidia > Cytophagales > Flammeovirgaceae > Chondrinema > Chondrinema litorale. The sequence goes on along the minus strand of NZ_CP111059.1, from coordinate 78,513 downwards.
GATATCGACTGGATGGTAGAAGATGCGCAAACAGAGTTTAAGTTAGAAGTAGACAGAGAAAAAGCGATGTTAAACGGCATTGCTCCGCAACAAGTAGTTGGAAACTTAACTTACATCTTGAGAGATTTACCAATCTCTAACTTGTACGACGAGTATGCAAATGACAATGTAGGCATTGTTCTTTCACTAGACGATAGCGACAAGAGCAATTTACAAGATATCCAAAGCTTAAAGGTAAAAGGCAAACAAGGCAATGTAGTACCTGTAAGCGATCTAGTAAAAGTAAAAGAAGCATCATTACAAAAAACAATCTATCGCAAAGATCAGAAAAGAGTAGTGTATGTTTTAGCAGATATGGCAGGAGCTTTAGAAAGTCCAGTTTATGCGATTCTCGGAATGGAGCAAAAGCTAAAAGAGATGAGTTTGCCTAAAGGTTATGAGGTGAAAGAACTCTACATGGAACAACCTACAGACGAAACAGATTTCACTGTAAAATGGGATGGAGAATGGCAAATTACGCTGGAAGTTTTCCGCGATCTAGGAGCAGCATTTATGGTGGTAATCATTGTAATATATATGTTGATTGTTGGCTGGTTCCAGAATTTTAAAACCCCAATGGTAATGATGATTGCCATTCCACTTTCATTAGTTGGTATTGTACTAGGCCACTGGTTATTAGGTGCATTCTTTACTGCAACATCTTTTATCGGTATGATCGCACTAGCAGGTGTAATGGTTAGAAACTCAGTGTTATTGATAGACTTTATCGAGATCAGATTGAATGATGGTATTCCATTAAAACAAGCCATAATTGATGCAGGAGCGGTTAGAACTACACCAATTTTACTAACAACCGGAGCCGTTGTAATCGGTGCTTCTATCATCTTGTTCGACCCAATTTTCCAGGGTCTTGCCATCTCTCTGGTAGCAGGAGCAATTGTGTCTACTTTGCTTACACTTATTGTAGTACCTCTTATCTACTATATGACAGAAAAAACCAAGTGGGAAAACTAAAAATTGATAATCTGCTATCTGGGTTTAAAATCTGAACTTAGATAGCGGTTTCTAAACACAAAGTAACCAACCATACAAATATGAAACTGCTCATTATAACAGCCATAGAAGAATTCGAGAAGGAGATAAAGAAAATTCTTAAGGCTTCCGGTGTGAAGGTTTTTTCATACCAAAAACTAAATGGTTTTAAAGATCTTTCAGAAGAAACTTTTGAGAGTAATTGGTTTGCAAGCGATATGAATGAAAACAAATCATTGATGTTCTACGCCTTTACTCCTAAAGAAAATGTAGACAAAGTTTTTGAGAAAATTGACTTATTTAACTCCGCTCAATCAACCATGTCTAACATACATATAGCCCTCATAAATGTTGAAAGATCAAACTAACTAGAAACATGAAAAACAGAATTGTACGTGGAGTAGCTGGCACATTTATTATCATCAGCTTATTATTAGCCACTTATGTAAATATTAATTGGTTATGGTTTACTGCTTTTGTAGGAGCCAATTTATTACAGTCTTCTTTAACCAAATGGTGCTTACTAGAAGATATTTTGAAACTTTTTGGCGTAGAAGACGAACAATGTTATCGCTAATTAGTTAAGAAACCAGACAGATTATTAGCTTGTCCCGGTAGTAGATTATTCTTACAATCGGGACATTTTTGTTTAATTTGAAATGAGTAAAATTTCAAATTATGAGAAAAAGATGGATTTCTTTAGAAAGGAACCAATATCTAAAGAAGGTTGAATTAGATCATATTGATACTAAATTATTTAGTAATCTATCATATTGTCTTCCCCCTAAAATTGCTATAACCAATGAAGAAGAAAGCAAGCTAAAAGAATTGCTTCTGAAAGATCAATGGATTGGGGATGAGTTTTTAACAATGCTTAGACTGAAAGCTAAAAAAGGTATTTCACCTGAATTATTCGAGACTTATCAGGTAGATTTAAAAGTACTAGAATATTCATGTAGTTCATTAAACTTTAAATTACCAGAAAGTTTTCAAGCACTCTTTTCAAATTTTGAATACTTATCTAGGTTCAGGTTTTTTGATGTTTCATTCATGTTGAATGAAAAAATTATTCCTCTTTTAGAGAATGGAATTGGTGACTTAGTGCCCTTTATGAGAGGAAGTGAAGGCTTTGCATGGTGGTTTATAATGATGAAAGATCAGAACGATTATAGAATTGTATATAGAGATTTACCTTATGGCGAATTTCCAGATAAGTTAGAAGATAAAGAGTTAGGTGAGTACTTTATATGTTCTGATTGTTTTGAAGAGTTTGTATTTAGACTTTCTGGAGACTTAAGAAATAATGAAAGCATAAAATGAATATCATCAACCTCCCAAATTTCTCAATATAGTTTTCTACTTATAATTGTACAAAAAATAATGTAAATGTTACCTTTGGTGCATCTACAAAAAATCGGAAAATGAAACTATACAAACTACTGTTTACCCTACTTTTATTTATTTCTTTTAACACTTTTGCACAACGATCATCTCAGCTCATCAACTTCGATTGGAAGTTTTCGCTAGGAGATATTCCAGAAGCCAAAAATCCAGACTTTGATGATGCCAGTTGGCAAACCGTACACCTTCCACACGATGCCAGTATTGCCGGCCCTTTTATGGAAGACAGCCTAAACTCTGACCGCAAAAATGGATTTCTACCCAGAAGAAAAGGTTGGTACAGAAAATCGCTCACACTTACTGATGCTATAAATGATAACAAAGTATTTCTTGAGTTCGAAGGTATTTATCGTGATGCAAGGGTGTATGTAAATGGCAAAGAAGTCGCTCACCAACTTAACGGGTACGAAGCATTTCTAGCAGATATTACAGAAGTGGCTCAAGTGGGCGAAAATACAATCGCTGTGAGTTACGGCAATACCGACATGGAAAGTTCACGATGGTACAATGGCGAAGGTATTTATCGCGATGTAAAGCTATTAATAACAGCTCCAATTCATATCGATTACAATGGAACTTATGTTTTTACACCTTCCATCACCAAAGAAAAGGCACAAGTAAACATCCATACAGAAGTTTTTAACGAGACTGAAAGCATAGAAGAAATCACATTGAGTTCAGAAGTTTTAAATCCGGCTGGCAAATCAATGGGCAAAGTGAGCGACATTGTGCCAGTTGGAGTAGGAGAGGTGTATACTTTTAAGCAGAAAATGGATGTAGCCAATCCAGAACTTTGGGGAATTGAAACACCAAACCTTTACAAGGTCATCACTTCAGTAATTAAAGATGGAAAAGTAATAGATGCTTACGAAACCAATTTCGGTATAAGAACAGTAGAATTCGACAGAAATCAAGGCCTTTTATTGAATGGAGAAAAGGTATTTGTAAAAGGAGTAAATCTACACCACGATTTGGGTCCATTGGGAGCCGCTGCATTCGAAAGAGGTTTCGAACGTCGCTTAGAAGGATTAAAGAAATTAGGTTGTAATGGTATCAGATTGAGCCATAATCCGCATGATACTTATATGCTAGACTGGTGCGATCGCAATGGTATGCTCGTTTTAGACGAAGCTTTTGATAAGTGGAACGATCAGTTTTTTGGTGAAGGCAATAGCTTTGATGATCACTGGAAAAGTAGCTTGAAAGCTTTTGTTAAAAGGGATAGAAATCATCCATCGGTGTTTTTATGGAGTGTAGGAAACGAAACCAGACAACAACGCAGCCCGAAAGCAGATTTTGGTGTGCCGATGTTAAAAGAGATGGTAAGTTTTATCCATAATTTTGAACCAAGTAGAAAAGTAACTTGTGGTTTGCATCCATCAAGAAAAAGTGGTGCTTACAGAACCGAAAATTATTACAGAGAAGGCCCGCCAGAAATGGAGTTTTACATGGATGTGGTGAGCACCAATTACCGCGAAGAGTTTTGGCCAGTAGACAAAGCCAACTATCCGCAATTGATGTTTATTTTGAGTGAAGCACAAGCCGGTAATTTGGGTAATGAGTGGTTTAATATTAACCATCATTCTTCTGTAGGATTATTTTATTGGGGCGGTACAGATTACATTGGTGAGTCTTTTGGATGGCCTGCTAAAGGTTGGCCAAACGGTATTATCGATTGGGACGATCACTGGAAACCTTTTAGCTATTACATACACAGTTTGTTTAGTGAAGAACCTATGGTGTATATTACTGCTTATGATGAAGGCAATGCCACTGCAAAACTATGGAATGAGGTTAAACTCAGGTATCAGCCTATGTTTTCACACTGGAACTGGCAGGGCAAAGACTCAGTGCAACTACTCACATTTAGCAATTGCCAAGAAGTAGAGCTTTTTGTAAATGACAAATCGATGGGTGTTAAAAAAGTGCCAGAAGAATATTACACCAAAGATATTACAGCACATTCAGCAGAAGAGTATGACCCAGAAAACCCACCTCTACTAGGTCCAGAAATGCACAAAAAGTTGGAGTGGAAAATTCCGTATTCAACAGGAACCATTCGAGCAGAAGGGAAAATAAATGGCAAAGTGGTAAGTACACATGAGCTTAAAACTACTGGCAAAGCGGCAAGTATAGAGCTGGTTGCCGACCGCGAAAAGATAAAAGCCAATGGTTTAGATTTGTCTTACATTACCGTAAAAGTGGTGGATAAAAATGGCTTGCTAATACCAGATGCTGCTAACGAAATCAAGTTTATGGTAACAGGTGAAGGTACAAATGCAGGCGTGGGAAATGCCGATATTTCGAGTAACGAGCCTTTTGTAAGTGATCAAAGAAAAGTGTTTCAGGGAAAAGCTTTGCTAGTAATTAGGTCAAGCAGAACTCCCGGCAAAATTACCATTAAAGCCAAAGCCCGAGGACTAAAAACCGGTGTTTTGGAAATTGAGAGTGAGTAATTTTTTACTTGTACAGATAAATACAATATTGAGTAAAAATGATAATTAAATTTAGATTGATATGGATATAATTAGCCCTGGATATGGATTATTAATCTGGACAATATTTCTTTCGTAATCAGTTTAGTAGCATTGTTTGATTTACTGAGGTTGAAGCTTCTAAATGCAAATAAATTAATCTGGTTGGTTATCATCATATTTGCACCTATCATTGGCTCAATGTTGTATTTTATAATTGGCAAGAAGTATAAAACAATTAATCGCTGATATTAAAGATTTATTGAAACTAATAAGGAAACACATTTGGTATATGATCGCTTTACAAGTGATCATATTTTCTTGTACAACTGAGCATTCGAAAGATTCAAGTATGGAGCATGACTTAGGTAAAGCTATAGAAGAGCGTATTAAACAATTCGAAAGTCAAAATAGACTAGAATTTTTTGATAAGACATTTATTAAAAAAGATGCAGGCAAGATATTTACTTTCGAAATCAAAGGGATGGATGATTTAACTATCAAGAAAGGAGTTGTTGGAGAGTATGCAGAGTCTACCAATATTCACTTTGAATCAGATTCTGTTAGATTACCTTTTATTGAAACCCAATTAGCAGATATATTGGAACATGGTTATCGAGAGGCAAAGTATGATGACCAAACAATATTATTCATTCAAATTAAGCCCCATAATTCACAAAATTCGAAAGATTTATCAAAGCAGCTTGATCAGTTTGAAGAGGTATCAAGACTATTTGATGAGCCCATTTATGAAAAAAACCTAGGTTCATATGCTGCAAGTGATTTAGGTGCAGGTTATAATATATTATATAGTGTTTGGGACGAAAAAAAAGGATTTGACGCAATTCTACAGGTTATAGAAAACCATCAACTAGAAGATCGAAGTATAGTTGCTAAAAGAATCTACAAATCTGAAGAAGATTGGGATTATGAAGTTATATATCCTAATCCTTTTAATGGAGAATTTGATCCTTTATAATTTCAGTATTAGCAAACCTCATTTATGAAGATCAATAGCCAGCGACTTGAAAAGTACGCTATTTTATTTTTTATAATAGTATTATTGATTAGCCTGTATCTAGATTCACAAGGTTCTAATCAATTTGTAATTCCTATTATTATTAGCTTAGCCATTTTTACTATTCTTAGTCTGTATAAACTTTATAGATTAAAACAAAAGCTCAAATCTAGAAGTGGTAAATATTTTCTATATCATAATCTATATATTTTTAAAGATATTTATGCTTTCATCATCTTTCAACTCATTTTAATCATTTATGCATTTAAGCTTAATTCTGAAATCTTAAAATGGGTAGTTATTGCATTTTGGATTACGATACTTACCAAAGCGCTTTTGAAGCATATCTATGGTGGTTTTTATGTTTTGATTAGTGATGATGAAATCGAAATCAATGAAAAAAAGTTGTTTTACATCGACCTCAACGCTATTACTAGTGTAAAGAAGAGTGTAGAAAAGTATAGTTTCTATGATGCATATGGAAAAAGAACATTAATTATTTTCAAGAGAATTAACGCTTCCCAAAGAGCTGAGTTTAAAGAATTAATCGACGAGAAAATAGATTTGCATCAAATAAAATTCACTTGATTTTATAAGCTATAAACACGAAAAATCACCATTTTTGAAAAAACACAAGATTTAAAAATGGGAGTAGAAATAGAAAGAAAGTTTTTAATTAAAAACGATAGCTGGAAAAGCAGTGCGGATAATGGTGTTCAAATTAAGCAAGGCTATCTTAATTCTGATAAAAATAGAACAGTACGTGTTAGGGTCTACGGGGAAACCGGTTTTTTGACTATTAAAGGCAAAAATGAAAACCTGACCAGACAAGAGTTTGAATATGAAATTCCGCTTGATGATGCCAATAACCTGCTTGAGCTTTGCGAAATGCCCATCATCGAAAAAATGAGATACATAATCGTAGATCAGGGAAATAACTGGGAGTTAGATGTTTTTGAAGGTGAAAACAAAGGCTTGTTAGTTGCAGAGATTGAGCTCAATAGCGAAGATCATCAACTTGAATTACCGGCATGGGTTGGCGAAGAGGTTTCTACCGATCCCAAGTATTATAATTCTTCATTAATATCGAATCCATATAAAAATTGGGATGTGTAATTATAAAGCTTTACAAAGTGCATCCTTAATAAAACCAATACTTTTCACCATAACTTTATTGGCTATCTTCTCTTGTGAAACAAAACAAGAAAATGCCAATACCTCCAAGCAAGTATCAATTGAAAAAGAGTTTCAGCTAGCAGATTTAAAGTTGCTCAAACCACTTCAGTTGAGATTTGCCGAACCAAATCCCGGTGAGTGGGCATACATCCATCACGAAGGAGGTCAATCTTTTTCTGCTTACAAAAACTCAAACCCGGTAAGGCCGAGCAGCAAACGAAATAAGATTTACATTAAGCCCATCGGTAAATTTACTAAGTCAGATAGCCTCATTTTCGAATCATTAAAAACATATACCCAAGTATTCTTTGGTTTAGAAACCATCTTGTTGGCTCAAGTTTCAGACAGTATTATTCCAAATGTAGGAAGAAGGCAGCACGATGATATTGAGCAATTACATACAAAATACATACTCAATGAGATTTTAATTAAATCACTGCCAGCAGATGCCATTATGTATACAGCGGTTACGAGTAAAGATTTATATCCTAAAGCTGGTTGGAATTACGTGTTTGGTCAATCGAATTTGGAAGAAAAGGTGGGTGTTTTATCTATGTATCGATACAAAGTTGAGTTGTCAAAAAATCAAAATCAATCCTTATTTCTAAATAGGTTGCTCAAAACGGCGACTCACGAAATGGGTCACATCCTCTCAATAAAGCATTGCACCAGATATAAATGCTTAATGAATGGCAGTAACAGTTTGCCAGAAGCAGATGCTAAACCTTCTTGGTTGTGTTCAGAATGTCTGGCAAAATTAATTTGGTGTACAAATGGCAATATTAGAGAAAGGTATAATGCTTTAATTACTTTCTCAAACAAGCACGCATTTCCCAAAAAAGCGAAATTTTATACTAAGTCTATGGCGTTACTATCAGTTGAGTAGCTTAAATGCTTAAGGTTTTATCATGATTCTAAATCAGGCTAATAGAATAAAATAAATATTGCAATTATTTGATAATCAATATATTATTTGTAACTCTATAATTGAGTAGATCAAATTTTATGTTATGAAATAATATTGATTAGATTTAGCGAAATAAACAAAATGATACATGAAAGAACTCTTAACAGAAATATTTAAGAATGCAGTGTTATTTGATTATAACGATGAAATAACAGACGTGCAAAGACAGATTGCATGGATAGGTAATGAGCCTGCTGATGAAAAAACCATTGCAGAAGTAGAACAAAAACTCGATGTGCAGTTTCCTACTGAGTACAAAGAATTGCTTAAGGTTGCTAATGGCTTCCCTACATGGTGCGATGCCGCAGACCCGAGCTTTATGAAGGTGGAGGAAATTGGCTATTTAAGAGATATTGATCCGCAAATAGTTGAAAAGTGGAGTGGAAAAGGTAACGAAGATATTGGAGCAACTCTTAGTAAAAGTATTCTAGTAGGAGGTTATCAAGAAGAGCAATATTTTCTTTTAATTCCGCCAGCAGAGCAAGGAGCTAAATGGAAATATTGGAAATTTGCTAGTTGGATCCCGGGTGAAATAGAGTTTGATAGTTTAACCTTCTATCTGGAAAATATGCTTGAATTTATGCAAGAATCGCTCGAAGAAGAGGAGTACTAATAAATTGTAAATTGATAGCATTGCCATCTTGAAAATAAATGTAAGTGCAAAAGTATTTGCTAGTCTATTTCCTGGAACTATTGATTTACACCTTGCCTACGGTTATGGTTTAAACGATGGTGGCTATTTAGTAAGAGTGGAAACTGTGAAAGTTCCAAGCTCTTACAGAATGCCTAATACTAAGTTAAATGTGGAATTAGAAGATGGTGAAATCATTAAAATAAAATCAGAAAACAATAAATTATAAGCCTCTGACTTCATAACTACTTTTTAATAAACAAACTTCAAACATGAAAAAAGCTGAAATAATCTTAGGAGCTATCTCCATTATTTCTCTCATTTTAAATTTATTTTTAGTACCAGGAACAGAAGAGATATATGTATTTTCTAGTTTATTTCTGTCTGCATTTTATCTGTATTTCAGTTTTGCACTATTCAATGGTGTAAAGTACCGCCAATTAATGAAAAAGATTGCCTATAAGGGAATTGGTATCATGAGGGTACTTTCAGCAGTTACAACTGGTTCAGCTATTTCAATGATAATTCTGGGAGTATTATTTAATTATCAAATTTGGTCTGGAGGAAATGAACTAGCCTTTCTTGGAGTTGTAATTCTCAGTTTAATATTGGTTATTTCAGTGATAAAATACTTTACATCAAAAGCTACTTTTTACATTGTTACAATCAAGCGAGCTGTCATTTATTTGTGTTTTGCTGTATTAACACTTACACTTCCAAAATTCGCATTGTTAGAATTTAAATATAGAAATCACCCCGACTATATAGAAGCTTTCAAAAACGTAGTAAACGATGATACAGGCAACAAGGAGCTAAGAGAAAAACTGAAAGAAGAAAGGCGGAAAATAGATGAATAAAGTTGGGACGATTGTTTAATTTGCAATTGAACAAAACCTGATTTTAATCGAATTTAAATGTTTTTTTGGAAAAATAATCAAAGCCCAATTACTCCAGAAGATCAAGATTGGCTAGAAAAATCTTTCATCAAATTATCTACTTTGTTTGACAGAACTGTCATTTTGGAAAAAGAAAGAGTACTTCCCAATAATGACTTTTTTGACTGGCATTTTACAGGTGAAATTTCTGATGCAGAGAAATCATTAGCTTTGGTTTGTAATCAAATGGATGTAGAGCTATCTAATGTGAATTTGAGTTTTTATTCTGAAGAAGAAGTGCAATTTACAGATGAGGGCCTTCTTGCGATTCCTCAAAAAGATGATAAGAGAACGGCAGGTAAATATTATCAGGAAAGAGATGGTAAATATGAAGTACTCTTGGAAATTCAGCAATTGAAATCACCAGTAGACATGATCGCAACTTTGGCACACGAAGTAGCACACATCAAACTATTGGGTGAAAATAGAATAATTCTCAATGATGAGCCTCTTACCGATTTAGTTACCCATATTTACGGATTCGGAATATTTTCTTCTAACTCTTCAGTAGTAAAAATGAATACTTGGAGTGGTAATTCACATACAGGCTGGCGAATTTCTGGTGCAAAAGGTTATCTACATACTAAAATTCATGCATTTGCAATGGCATTATTTTCACTTATCAGAGAAGAGTCCGATTTAGATTGGCTGAATTACTGCGAAAAAGATATAGAAAAAGAATTTAAAAAATCAGTCAGATATTTAAAGACACAGGATTTATCTAGTTTTATAGAGAAAGTAAGAAACCCACCTGTACAGAAAAAGCCAAAAGATTTAAAGCAAGTAAGATTGAAAAAAAGGAATAAATAGAAATTTGAATCTAAACAATAGTATTCTACTAAAATTAAATCAGAGTAAAAGATCAGATATTGAAGCATTTTACAATACTAGTTTTAAGCTTTTTATATATTAATGCATTTGCTCAGAATAAAGAAATTAAAGGTGATACTGCATTTGTATATGAATATTATAAAGAATTTGCAGAAGAACTTCAGCTAACAAACTTTTCTACTTCCCAAAATGATTTTTCTTTTAGACTTTGGAATCTAGGGCATGTTGTAGAGCTTGTAGTTCATAATGATTCAGTATCTGCTCAATTGGTTAATTATATCTATCGATTTAATAGAAAAGATACGAAAAGGGATACCATATCAAGCAAAATTCAACTTGATTCAGCAAAGGCTTTATCATTTTATCAAATAATCACTCACTCAGGTATTCTAGATTTACCATCAGATAATCAAATTGAAGGTTGGGCTCAAGGTTTAGATGGTATTACATACAACATTGAATATGCTAACTCCAAGACACAGTGGTTTAAAAATTATTGGACTCCAACTGCTCAGAAATCTCTTCCAGAAGCACTGTTTGTAATTAATTTTCTTGAACAAGTTTTTGATAGTCTTGATTTAGAAACTTATAATGCTGCTTTCAAAGAGCAGTTACCCCACAGAGGATGTTATACTTTTGGTGAAGGTTTAATCCACTGTTATGCAATGTCTGTGATTAGTATAGGCTATTATGGGTCAACCAAATTACCATTTGGTTATGAAGTTTCTAAGTATTTTGGAAAAATAGGTAAGCTTAGAACTAATATTGGCATCATGTTTAGCCATCAATTTGATCGATTTAATAATTGTGATATTTCGATTTATACATTAAAAAATCTTCTGATAAAGAAACACAAATATTTTCTTGCATATAATTACAGAATTAGAAAACTCAATTTCATTGAAAATGAGAATACTCTTACAAACCATAAAGTTTATTCCGGGTTGCAAGTCAATAATAATTTAAACTTTCTAATTGGGTTTGATTATTTAATAGCCAATCAAGATCAATGGGGATTAAGTTTTATAGCTAATCAAAGTATATCAAAAATTGATATCGATCTATTTGGCAAAGCTTCACTTTTTCAAGATCGCCTAGATTATCAAATAGGAGCGAATAAATATTTATCAATCAAAAATATATCTACCACTTTTGGATTGGAGTATGAGCAGTTTATGGACTTTAGAAATTTGAAGTTTTCTTTAAGTGTTGGTATCTAAATGCCCAAAAATCAATTCTCATCTCCAACCAAACAATCCCCTAAACTGCCTTGTTTTTATATTACTTACCTATAAGAAAATTAAGCTTTGGGTTTAAAGAATATCACCCACCTATATTAGCTAAGAGTATTAATAACTAGAGCATTTTGTGTCTACTATTAGCTAACCAAATTTTTAGATTGTTTTTGAGGTATTAATGACTTAAGTTGAGGCGTTCTTCCTTTGAATAGTACAAAATAAAAGAGAAAATATTAATATTTAATTAATACAACTATGAAGAAAAGAACAGCAAAATTTGTAGCAATGGCAGCATTATTTGCGACTGTTGCTTTGAGTAATACTTCTTGTACAGATGCCGAAAGAGCAAAAATAGGTGGACTTGGCGATGAATTTAAAATAGAAATGATTAATTGTGATGGAACGGTTGCAAAAACTTGGATAAGTAGTGGTAAAGTACTTAGCGAAGCTAATAGTGATGGGTATTACTTTGAGGACAAAGAAACAGGTAAGTTAATCGAAGTTACTGGTAGGTTGATTATAACCAAACAATAATTATTTAAAGAGGTTCGAAAGGGTAATATTGAGAAATATTACTCTTTGACATCAGAGTTATACTACTTTAAAGCTTTAGTAAAAGCCATTCTTATCTCCAATCAAACAATCCCTTAAGCTGCCTTGTTTTTATATTACCTTGTACCAAGGATAAATATTTTTACATTAAATAAACAAACACACAAATTGAAAAAGGTAATAATAATAGGAGCAAGTGGAAAGGTAGGTAAAATTATCACCGAAAAAATGTCTCAATCTGTAGACTTTAAACCCACTGCGGTATTTAGAAAAGAAGAGCAAAAAGAGTATTTCGAAGAGCTCAATGTAAATTATAAAATTGCTAGCATCGAAGTCGAAGTGGATACACTGGCAGAAGTAATTAAAGGAGCTGATGCAGTAGTGTTTACTGCTGGTTCTGGCGGAAATACCGGTTACGATAAAACGCTAACTGTCGATTTAGATGGTGCAGTAAAAGTGATGGAAGCTTCACTTAAAGCAGGTGTAAAACGCTTTGTAATGGTAAGTGCACTAGGAGCAGATGATAGAAGCGGTTGGGAAGGTGCTAAAATTAAACCTTATTACGTGGCAAAACATTATGCAGATCAGGTACTTAAATCGATTGGTTTAGATTATACAATTGTTCGCCCAGGAAGATTATTAGACGAGCCGGGTTCTGGCAAGATCGATACTTTAGCACCTAAAGAAAAAAGAGGCATCCCTCGTGAAGATGTAGCTCAAACAGTGCTTGAAGTACTCAAAAATGACAATAGTATTGGTAAGATTATAGAATTTAATGAGGGAGAAACTTCAATTGATGAAGCTGTTATTCAGCTTTAACCGATAATTCTTTTCAATCTATTTTGAGGAATAATAATGTTTGCTGAATATCGCAAGGCAAAAATTATTATTCCTTTTTTTTATAGTATGTTAAAAATACAGTATCAAGATAAAAGCTTTGAGTTGCCTTTGTCAAAAGCAAATTTGCTAGGCTCTTTTTCTTTAGACGAAGACTGGCAACAAATGGATTATAAGCATGGCGATAGTGCTTTAAATTTATGTATGTTGCTAAGCTATCGGGTACCGACTAGCTATTTAACAAATAATGATTTCATTTGGGTAGATGCTGTGGATCAAGAAGAAACGGCACTCATAAATCTAGAACTAGAAATTAACCATACTGACTTTGATTTAGATAACAAGAAAACTAGAGTGCTTGGTGAAATTTTACTTTTCCCATCGCTTACAGACTTGCAAAATCAGCAAGCTAATCAATCCATTTTACAAGATTCTACTTTGTGGTTTCCGGCTTATGCAAATCCAACTCAATTAAATAAGATCAACTTTGGTAAAATTATAGGTAATCAAATAGAAGTTACTTGTTCTGGAGATTGTGTAGATATAAATGGAAAAATGTCTTTTACATTTACCGAGCAAGTTGATTTTGTAATCAGCAGTGAGATTGAAGGCTACCCAGAGAATTTCCAAGACTTTACAATACAAGATAGGTTTGCGGAGATTAAAAATTGCTTTGCCACAATTTATAATATTGATAAATATACATTTGAAGAAAGAGTAAAAAATGAACTAACAAAAAATGTATGTGTAGATTTTAAATTAAAAGATTCTAACTCATGAAAGCCCTAAGCAAACTATTTATTCCCCTCTTTTTTACCTTAATTTTAATTGCTTGTAAAGATGACAAAGACAGTTCAGAAGAGGCCAAGCAGAGTAATTCCGCATTGCAAGAAATGCTAATCAGGTTGCCTATAGATTATGAGATGGGAGATGAATTTTGCTATGTAAATGCCCAAGGAGATACTGTAATTCCTGTTGGTAAATTTTTGCACAGTTTTTCTGATACTATAATCGACTATGGCGTTGTGGTGGAGCAAACCGAAGGTAGTTATGATTTAATTGCGATTAACCCAAAAGGAGAGCGTCTTTACAAAGTGTATCTGTTTGATAATGGCCCAGATTATCTAATAGAAGGTATGTTTAGAATTGTAAAAAATGATAAAATAGGTTTTGCAGATTCTACCGGAGCAATAGTGATTGAGCCTCAATTCGCATGTGCTTATCAATTTTCAGATGGCAAAGCCAAAGTCGCTTTTGATTGTGAGTTAGAAGAAGATGGCGAACATTCAGCCATGGTAAGTGATAACTGGATTTTTATTGATAAAACAGGGGAAATAGTGGACGAATAGCACTTTTTTAGCATTTAGTAAATAGCGCTCTGATTAAAATTTAGGCACATTTAAAACTAGCTTGGTTAATAGTAATCTATCAAAAAGCTAATGTTTAAATGAAAAATTTAATTTTACTCCTCATAATTCTTTTAATTTCTGGAAGAGCTTTTTCGCAAGAAAAAGAATGGGATATTGTAGCAGGTTTAGGTTTTCCTGATTGTTTACATATCGGGGTAAATAAGTCGATGAACAAGAAAAGCACCTTAGGTGGCTCAATTGGCTATTTTCCTGACTATTCCAATATTTTTCAACTTACTGCTGAGCATCAGTTAAAATTAAAGTATTCTAAAAAATTTCCAGATATGCCTACTTGGTATTTTGCTCAACGCTTAACTTATATGTATGAAGATAATGTAGACTATGTTTGGCATAATATCTATTTAACTCCATCCATAGGAAAGCATTTTAACTTTAATGATAGGTTTGGTCTTAATGTAGACTTAGGTGTAGTGATGGTACTGATGGAAAAAACTTATGCTAAACTAGAGTGTTATGATGAAATCATGCCATTTTTACCAAGTCTTAGAATACAATTCTTTTACAGAATTTAGTGTAACATTCATTTTCCTCTACGTAAGCTTAGTACATCGTTTAACCAAAATACTTATGAAATACCTCCAATTAGCTCTCATTTTAGTAATTAGTATTAGCTGTTTTAATTGCTCAAGTTCTAACTATCCGCAGCGATCATATGATTATAGCTTAAGCGAATCTACCCTTGATGATGAAAGAAGCATGGAAGGAGAAGAAGAGCGAAAGATTCTTTATTCTGCCTACATTACTTTAGTCACCAAACTACCAGATTCCATCAACAACGATATAAAGCAAATTGCTAAAAAGTACAATGGTTATGTGAGTGAGGCAGGTACTTACAGAGCTGTAATTAGGATAGAAAGCAGCAAATTAAATGATGCTATTGCCGACCTTTCCAACTTGGGTAAAGTACAGAGCAAGCGACTAGCAAGTGAAGATGTGACCGAGTCTTACTACGATTTTCAGATAAGGTTAGAAAATGCAGAAAAAGCCAGAGACCGTTATTTGGAATTACTTGCAAAAGCAGAAAATGTAGAAGCAGCTCTCAAAGTAGAAAAAGAACTAGAACGCCTCAACGAAACCATCGATTTGCTCAAAGGCAAAATGAGTAGAATAGATCACCTAGCAGCATTTTCTACCATCACCATCAACATCAGAGAAAAAAAGAAACCTGGTTTACTTGGCTACATCGGTTTGGGATTATACCATTCTGTTAAATGGCTTTTTGTAAGGAATTAATAAAAAACAGTCTCACAAAATCGTTTCGTGAGACTGAATAACAAGTGATTAAATTAACCATGTAAAAGTCATTTATTGGTTGGATTATTAGGTATATTATTCATC
This sequence comes from Chondrinema litorale, assembly GCF_026250525.1. Classification (GTDB taxonomy): domain Bacteria; phylum Bacteroidota; class Bacteroidia; order Cytophagales; family Flammeovirgaceae; genus Chondrinema; species Chondrinema litorale. The sequence goes on along the minus strand of NZ_CP111059.1, from coordinate 62,653 downwards.
CTTCTTAAATGTATATTTAAATATTGTTGGGTTGATTGAAAGTTGTACCCAGCCCCAGTTATTGGTGTTATTAGAAGTAGTACCTCCTTTCACTAAGCTCATGCTGTTGCTAGCAAACATTTGAGAGTATCCAACATTCAATTTTACATATTCTACAATTGGTTGTGTGTAAACCAAGTCAATTTCAGTTCCTAAGTATTTGCTAGCATCTTCTACTAAATCTGCATTGGCAGTAAAGTAGTGCGCTTTAATTAAAAGGTTAGAACTAGCTCCAGTTTTTACTACTACCTTTCCATAGATATCGTTTAGACCAACATTATTAGCGTGGTTGCCTACGTAGAAGTAGTCCATAAATCCATTGAATTTGTGGTTAGTTCCGTAAAGTGGAAAGAAAGATTTGTTATCTGTGCTACCATTTTGGTCAGTTCCACTCAACATTTCATAGCCCAATGCCATTAATGTTTTGCCTTGTTTGTAAGAACCTTCTAAAGCAAGTTGGTATCCACTTAAATCTGTAGTAGCATTGGCTTTTCCGAATTGATAGTAAGCGCTACCCGCAAATTTTAATGCTCCTAGAGGGAAGGTAAAGTAAGTACCGGCAGTATTTCTATAATATACACCATCTGGCACATCGTTGTTTTCTCCTGTAAACTTCTGGAAACCATTATTTAATACAAGGAAACTTAAAGAAGATTTTTCCCAAGATTTATTTAAATGGGCATACATCATGGTTTTGTAGGTAAAGAAACCAGTAACATTGTAATCGTTTCCGAAGTTACTTTGTCCTTCTTGGCTGTAGGCAAAACCAAGATCCATTTTAAATTTATTTTTATTGTATTTTATCAAAGCAGCATCATGAAAACGTCCCTGTAATGCCCAATCTAAACCACCAAATACTCTTTGATCATCATAAGATATTACCTGACGACCTAATTTTGTAGACCAGTTTTCGTGTAACTTCAATTCTGCCCAAGCCTGAAACAAAGAGAATGAATTGTTATCGTCTGTAGGTAAAATTTGTCTAGTATCTCCCCAGGTACTTACATCCTGTATGCTAATCATTATTTTAAGTTTGTCATCTGTAAAACCGAAGTTTAATCGGGAACGCTGGGCAACAAATGCAGCAGGGTCTGCATCATCAGGAAAAAGACTGTTAAAACCATGACGGTACTCGAAGCGCGGGCGGATGTCTGCATCTGCCGTAAAAGTTTGTGCTTTTACTAATTGGATTATTAATGTAAATACAACGATTAGGGTAATTTTTGTTCTCATAACTTAAGTGCTTTTATAATGACAATACAAACATAAGTATAAATTAAGTAATAACTAAGTATATATAAGTATTTTTTTGATTTTTTATGAAAAAAACTTACCTTAGTGCTATATTTATATAGTAAAACACTTATTATTACTTATAAATACTTACTTAATATACTTATGTAATCATCTTTTCAACGTGAACCTATGAGCCAGAAAGAAAATTTATACCCAAGAGTTACTTTAATAGGAGCAGGACCCGGCGATCCAGATTTACTTACTATTAAAGCAATGAAAGCTTTAGAAACTGCCGATGCTATATTGTATGATGCATTAGTAAATGATGAGATATTGAAGTATGCACCAAATGCTAAAAAACTCTTTGTAGGAAAGAGAAAGGGTTTTCATGCCTTTACACAAGATGAGATTAATCAGTTAATAGTAGAGCATGCTTTGCAATACGGCCATGTTGTAAGGTTAAAAGGTGGAGACCCCTTTGTTTTTGGCAGAGGTAAAGAAGAGGTAAACTACGTAGAAGCTCATGGAATTGAAATAAATGTAATTCCGGGTATAACATCGGCAGTGGCTGTTCCAGAATCTGTGGGGATTCCTGTTACACACCGCAAAGTGGCAGAAAGTTTTTGGGTAATTACTGCTACTACTGCTAAGCATAAACTTTCAGAAGATATTAAACTGGCAGCTCAATCTAATGCAACTGTTGTAATTTTGATGGGAATGAGTAAATTACCAGAAATAGTATCTATATATAAGGCTAATGATAAACACAAAACAGCTATAGCTGTTATACAAAACGGTACGAAAGAGAATGAACGTTTTGGCTTGGCTACAATAGATAGTATTGAAGTGGTTGTGGCTCGCGAAAAATTATCTTCACCAGCAATTATTGTTATTGGAGATGTAGTAAAAAACAGCAAGCACTATTGGCCATTTATAGAAAACGCTATTGTTCAGGACGAATTCATTTTTCAAAACCTGAATTTATTTAATTAAAAGCATCACATAATTTTATGGAGAGAAACGAGCTCTATCCCATTTTTGTAAAAGTTCACGAACTAAATGTTTTAATAGTTGGAGGTGGTAATGTTGGTTTGGAGAAACTGTCATTTATGCTAAAATCTAGCCCGGCTGCCCATGTAGATATGGTGGCAACTTGGTTTATGGACGAGGTAAAAGAATTGGCGGCAAAACATCCTTCTGTTACTTTAATAGAAAAAGCTTTTGATACTTCCGATTTGGAAGGCAAGCATTTGGTAATTGGTTGTACAGATGTATTGGAAGTAAACCACGAGGTAAGGAACGAAGCGAAGAAAAGAAATATTCTGGTAAATATTGCCGATACCCCTCAGCTTTGCGATTACTATTTAGGAGGTATTGTAACCAAGGGCAATGTAAAAATTGCTATTTCTACCAATGGTAAATCGCCTACTATGGCAAAACGTATCCGTCAGTTTTTAGAAGAGGTACTTCCAGAGAATATTAACGATTTGGTGAAGAACCTAAACGAATACAGAAAAACACTAAAAGGTGACTTTGATGCCAAAGTGGAGGCCATGAATAAAATGACTAAAGGTTTAATAGATAAATCTGATTAATTTCCATTTTTTGATGGTAAATTTGATATTATGATGATTACTTTTCTCTTAGCAGATTAGTTGAAATTTCATCGAAAAAAGGAAAACAGATTAGCAAACTGAAATGGTAGATATCACACACAAAATAAAGTCGCTAAGGGTAGCAGTTGCAGAGGCCTTAGTAAAAGTAAGCAAACAGGAGACTATAGATGCAATTAAAAATAATACAGTTCCGAAAGGGAATGTATTTGAAATGGCGAAAACGGCAGGTTTGTTTGCAGTAAAAAATACACATACTACCATTCCGGATTGTCACCCACTTCCCATAGAATACACCGCCGTTGATTATGAGATTGACGGACTCACAGTTAAAATTACCATTACTGTAAAAACTGTTTACAAAACTGGTGTTGAGGTAGAAGCCATGCATGGTGCATCGGTAATTGCACTTACTATGTATGATATGCTCAAACCAATTGACAAGCAAATCGAAATTGGTAACATCAGGTTAGTAGAGAAGAAAGGGGGTAAAAGTAGCTACAAAGGAAGATACAGAGATAACCTGAAAGCAGCCGTAATTGTATGTTCAGATGCCATTGCCAAAGGCAAAAAATCAGATACTGCCGGGCAGGTAATTCTTGAAAAGCTAAAAGAAAATAATGTAGAAGTAAGTACTTACGAGATTATTTCTGATGATATAGAAAGTATTAGAAATAAAGCTACAGAGTTTAGCCAGAATAATGAATTGGTAATTTTCTGTGGAGGAACTGGCCTTACTTCTCGCGATATAACCCCCGAAGCTTTAGAGCCAATTTTAGAGCGTCGCGTTCCTGGAATTGAAGAAGCGATTAGAAGCTATGGGCAAGAAAGAATGCCTTATGCCATGATCTCAAGAAGCATTGCAGGAACAATTAATGGTAGTTTAGTTTTGGCATTGCCGGGTTCTACTAATGGAGCAATTGAGTCTATGGATGCAATCTTTCCTTACGTATTACACATTTTTAAAGTACTTAGATAAGCTGAGTTTAGGCGTTTAGATTTGGTCTTAAAAAAGAAAGGCGTTTTCTAACGCCCCTCTAAACTCATTTACGTTTTCTCTGTTTTGTAAATAAACTCTATGAAAATTACCTTTCTGTTTTTAATGTTTTAATTCATTTGCTTTATAATCTTTTTAGCAACAAAACTGTCTTTTGTTGCATCACATAGAGAGCAGGTATAAGACTCTGGTAAATCTTCAAATGCAGTACCTGCTTCTATTCCTTGAGTAATATCACCAAATACAGCATCGTAAATGGTGAAACAATCCATGCACTGGTGTACATTAAACTCTTGCTCCTCTTTAGGTTTGGAAATGACTTTCTTCTCTGTTTTTTCTGTACCTAATTGCTCAAAATATATCTTACTAAGCTCCATCAACAAACCCGGAAGTTCGACCATATCTACATCTTGCACATACACTTCGTATTCTCTAGTGTATGGATCAAAGTTTTTAGCATGCAGCAAGTTATAAGTATCGCGAATGGTAAAGTCGCCTAAACTTTTTGGTGGCTTATTTTTTTCGATTACGATTGAGGTGAAATAGTAAGCTTTGCGGGCATAGTCAGTAATACCAAAAGTTAAACCGTAAGTACTTATATCGTTTTGATCGAAATTAGAAACAAGGAATTTTTTAAGTTTAATCGCTTCCTCGTTGGCTACAGGTAAATGCCAGTTAAGCTCTAAACTAGAATGCCTTACGTTTATACCGAATTTTCCAAGAAATTTTTCCCAGTCTAGTTTGGCTTCTGCTGGTATACCTTTTACAATAAAGGATTTCCATGGAGTAATGGCGATTTTGGCGATTTTATATTCAGAACATAAATCGCACATGGCTTTCAAAAAGGCAAGATCATACTGGTTATTTCGCCAATACAAACCCAACCAGTATTTATCCATATCAATTTTATGCATGCCCTCATAGTAAGGGAAAGGCATAAACGGAACATCTAAAGGTTTATCTATTGTACGATTATTAGTATCGAGTGCATCACTTACCAAATCGAATATCATCTCGATGGTTTCTGGTTCTTCTTGTAGCATATGCTCAATTTCATGTGCTACTTTAGCAATATCCCAGCTATAGATTAATGCAGGATATAGCTCATTTTCTTCCCAATTAGGCAGTCTTATATATAAATACCAATAGTTTTCGTGCTCTGAAGCTACAAAATTTAAGTGCCCAGTAAATAAAGGAACCAGACGTTGCTTCGGGTCGGTAATGTTTATTTTTAATTTAGGTAAATACCTAAACTGCTCAAGAATATACAAATACCTGTCGCCTGTTAACCAAGAAGTGTGCGACGAAATATCTACTGAGATGTAAGATGAAACTATGTTTTCAGATGAAGCATTATTGTGATCTATAATTTCAATTTTATCTATCTCGTTAATTTTCTCTTGAGGGATTAATTGGGGGAAAAGTATATCTTGTCTCGACCCAAATGAGATGGAACTTAAGCCAAGGTTTTCAGCAGTTTCAGCGATGTATTTTAATTCTGAAGGAGAAAGAATACCCCCTTTTACGATTATTCTTGAAAGATTATTTCTCATTATCTTATCAGTTCAGCAAATTATTTAAAAAAATCTGGCTCAAAGTTTATTGTCAATTTGAATATTTAGCTTAAAATAGGAGTGCCTTTTATTTTGGCATTGTTCAAGATTTCTTTCACTTCACTTTTGCAACTTCCACATCCTAAACCTGCACCTGTTTGTTTGCATAACTCTGTAAAATCTGTACATCCTTTTCCTATGGCTTCCTGAATATTTCCGGCTCCTACTTGGCTGCAAGAGCATACCAATTTGCCAATTACAGGTTTGTCGTTAGACTGCCCACGTAGTAGCGTATTTCTCTTATCTGAGAGTTCGATTTTACTCTCAATCATGGTTTTGTATTCGGCAAACTCTTTTTTATCACCCATTAGAATAGCACCAACCAGTCTATCGTCTTTCACTATACATTTCTTGTAATAGCGCTTACTTACATCAGTAAAGATGATTTCTTCGTAACTCAAATCATTTTCTGGCACATTAATTTGCCCAATACTGCAAAGGTTTAAGTCATTGAATTTCAGTATATTCATTAATACAGAACCTTTGTATTGGCTGCTAACATCACCAGCTATAAAGTTGGCTAGCGTCATTGCTTGTTCTTCTGCTGCAGAGGTAATCCCAAAAAGTTGATTGTTAAATTCGGCAATCTCACCAATGGCAAAAACATCTGGCGAAGAGGTTTGTAAATGTTGATTTACTTTAATGCCTCTACCACATTGTAGGCCACCTTCTTTAGCCATTTCGATGTTTGGCCTAGTACCAATGGCGTAAACAATTGCATTACTGGTAATACTCTTACCACTCTTTAGGGTAATGTTTAGTTCGCCAGTGTCTTCATCATCAAAGACAGTACTTACCTCGTTGTCGAAGTAGATTTGAATGCCCCTTTCTTGTACATCTAGTGCTAGCAACTTGCTTGAAGTTACATCTAGTTGTCTTTCCATTAGTCTGGAAGATCGCTGCACAATGGTAATTTTTACATTTTTGTGTCTGAGTGCAGCAGCCATTTCTAACCCAAGCAGACCTCCACCAACTATTACCACATGTTGTTCTTCTACATTAATGTTGGTGTTATCCAAATAAGTTTTGAATCTGTCTGCGTCAATTTTACTTCTTATAGTAAACCTGCCGGGTAAGTCTAGTTGAGCCTCTTTTGGTACAAAAGGTCTACTACCAGTAGCCAGAATCAGTTTGTCATAAGTATGAACACTGCCAAGGCTATCGATTACTATTTTTTCTTGAATATCGATTTTCTCAATGTATACACCCGGATACAGTTCAATGTTTAACTTTTTAAGTTCGTTTTCTTTGATCTTTTGCAACTGTTCCCAACTTAGTTCTTCAGTTACATATTCTGGTAGTAAAACCCTATTGTAGAATGGATGAATTTCTTTTGAGAATACTAGAATATCATCATTCTCATTGTGTTCTCGGTAATTTTGGATAAAGCGAAAGGCAGCCGCACCAGCACCTGCTACTATAATTTTTTCTTGTGGCTTTTTATATTTTAAAACTGAAACCGCAGTAAACTTAAAATCTGGCTCTTTAGATTTTGGGTCAATAACAGAGAAAGTTAGGTTATTGGCTCTGTTGAAATCGCTTTGGAGTTGTTTGCCCCAGTGCATAGGCAGAAATACTACACCTTCGCGCACATTATTAGTTACCTTAGCGCGCACTCTTACTACTCCATTTCTGCTTTTTACAACAGTAACATCTCCATCTTTAATCTTTGCGAGGTTTGCATAAGTTGGGTTAATCTCTAGAACCGGTTGAGAGTAATGCGTTTTTAATCTGGCAACTTTGCCGGTTTTGGTCATGGTATGCCACTGGTCTCTTACTCTTCCAGTTGTGAGTATTAATGGGAATCTAGAATCTGTTTTTGTTGATAGGTTTTCTAAAGTATCTGGAATATTAAAGATGGCTTTTTGAGAAGGAGTGTAGAACTTCTTATCTTCAAAAAGTCTCTTAGTGCCCTTATGTCTGTAATCTGCTACTGGCCACTGGAAGGTACCTTCATTCTTTAGTCTATCGTAGCTTAAATAAGAAATATCAATTTTAGTACCTTTCGTCATGGCACAATATTCTTGATAAATCTCTTCTGTATTGTTGTAGTTAAAGCCTTTATAGCCCATTCTTTGGGCAAAATCACAAAGGATTTCTACATCTGGTTTGGCTTCGCCCGGTGCATTAATTGCTTTTGGTAGGTAAGAGATTCTTCTCTCTGAGTTAGTCATAGTTCCTTCTTTCTCCAACCAGCCAGCAGCAGGTAAAACAAGGTCTGCAAAATCTACAGTATCAGATTTATGAGAAATATCTTGAACTACTACAAATCGAGCATTCTTTAATGCTTTTTCTACTTTTTTTAAGTTTGGCAAACTCACCAATGGATTTGTACAGATAATCCAGATGGCTTTCAATTTGCCAGCTTCCAAAGCGTCTACCATTTCTGTAGCGGTGTATCCGGGTTTTGGTGAGATGTCATCTACTCCCCAAAATTCTGCTACTTCTTTACGATGTTCGCTGTTCATTAAATCCTTATGCACCGCCAATAGGTTAGCCATACCCCCAACTTCTCTGCCTCCCATCGCATTGGGCTGTCCAGTTAAAGAAAATGGACCTGAACCTGGCTTACCTATTTGTCCGGTAATAAGAGATAGGTTTAGTAATGCAAAGTTTTTGTTGGTACCCACCACACTTTGGTTGAGTCCCATAGCCCACATAGAAATGAACCCTTTGGCGTTGCCAATCATTTCGGCTGCCTTTTTTATGTCGCCTTCAGAAACACCACAGATTTTTGCTGCCTTCTTTAAAGAAGTAGCATTCACCTGGTCTTTATATCTTGAAAATCCTTCGGTATAGTTGTTTATAAATTCCGGATCGATTAACCCACGATCTAATAGTCTTTTACCAATTGCATTGTACAATACAATATCAGTTCCTGGGATTATTTGTAGATGTAAATCTGCGAAGTTGGCAGAGTCTGTTTTACGAGGGTCTACCACAATAATTTTTACATCTGGATTTTGTTCTTTGTGCTTTTCAATTCTTCTAAAAAGTATAGGATGGCACCAAGCAGGGTTTGCCCCAGTAATAAAGAAACAGTCAGCTAATTCGATGTCTGCATAAGCTATTGGAACAGAGTCTTCGCCAAAAGTTTTTTTATAACCAACTACGGCAGAACTCATACAAAGTCGCGAATTGGTATCTATATTATTTGTGCCTAAAAAGCCTTTTGTAAGTTTGTTGGCAATGTAGTATTCTTCTGTTAAACATTGCCCAGAAACATAAAAGCCAACACTATCTGGTCCGTATTTTTTTATAATAGATTTGAAAACATTAGTAGCACGATCTAAAGCTATATCCCAATTTACTCTTTCGCGAGGATGCGATCTACTCCACCTCATTTCCGGATACAGAATCCTGTCTGACGTGTCGTTGGCAACATAGTGTAAATTCATCCCTTTTGAGCATAACATGCCCATATTTACTGGATGCTCTTTGTCGCCTTCTACATAAACTCTGTTATTGTTATCTTTTTTTACAACAATACCACAGCCCACACCACAATAAGAACAGGTAGTTTTGATTTCTTTATTTCGCATCTTCTGCACCGTTTTAATAATTTACAAAAAAATAAAATGGCTGATAGGAGTGTTGTTTACTTATTTTTTTCTAGAATAAGTGCAAGAGATACTTATTTTTTTTAATACCTCTGCACTTTATCTAAGTATAAATTTGATCATAATTCTTTACACTTGCAATTAGCTTCTTACTGGTATAAGTGCTGCTTCTGCAGTTTGTTCTAATTCTTGTTCGGCTACTTTTTCGTCTTCTACTGAGAATTTGATAGCTAAGGCTGTCAGTCCACAAAGTACAACTGCACCACCTATTAGTAAGTATCCGCTAGATACTGCCGCTGCTGCTGCTGCTGCCTGAGCTGCTTTTACTGCCGATTCTCCTAAGCCTTGGTTTAAAGCAATTGCTGTTTGCTCTGCACCTGCAGACATTGACTTAAGTAATAAAGCTGCTAAAAATGCTCCTACGTTTCCACCTGCACCAACTACACCAGAAACAGCTCCAATTGCCTTTTTGTTAATAAATGGAACCACAGAGAAGGTTGCACCTTCGGCCATTTGTACTGTTAAGCTGAAACCCACTAAGAAAATAATACCTATTACAAGACCAGTTAGAGAAGAGAAGATAGCTAACATAATTCCTTCTACTGTAAGTATACCTGCTAAGAATAATACTCTACCACCTAGGCCTTTCATTTTGCCAAATTTATCGCCGAAGAAACCGCCAAGTGTACGAGCAAAGATGTTCATTAAGGCAAAAGAGAGTACAATGTTACCCGCAGTGATTCTATCTAGTTGGAAAGTGTTTTGTAAGTAGTCATCCATTGTTCCGTAAACTGTAAGCTCAATACCGAAACAAGCTGCATACACGATAAAAAGGATCCAAACTCTGTAGTCTTTAATAGCTTCTAGAAAGCTTACTTCGTCTTTCTTTTTAATTCCAGTGAATTCACCAGCTTCTTTTAATTCTTTAAAGTTACCATTAGGAGTATCTTTAGTAAAGAAGTAATATACTATACCCATTAAGAAACAAACTGTACCTGCAATTACCATTGAATATCTCCATGCATCAGTTTCTGCAATACCAAAGCTAATTACAACTGCTGCAATAAGTGGCATACCTAAACGGTTAGCACCACCACCAAGGTTACCCCAACCAGCCGAAGTTGCATTGGCAGTTCCTACCACGTTAGAAGCAAACATTAAAGATGTATGTACTTGAGTAATTACAAATGAAGCACCAATAAACCCTATGAAAAATCTGCAAATTAAAAATTGCGTAGGAGTTTGAGCCAAACCGCATAAAATTACAGGAATCGCACCTAATAATAGTAACCAAGTGTAGCTTAAACGAGGGCCAATTTTGTCACAAAGTTTACCGATAGCGAGACGTGCGAATACAGTACCTGTTACTGCTAAAATTACAGAGTTCCATTTTTGATCTGGAGATAAACCTAAATCCTTAACAACATCTGGCATAAAGGGGACAATGCCAAACCAGGCAAAAAAGCACATGAAGAATGCTACCGAAGTAATCCAAAAAGTACGCATAGGGACACTGTTGAAATCCCTTAGATTGATTTTTGTCGCTTTGCTTGCAATTAAATTATTCATAATTATAGGCTTTATTAAGTATAAGTATATAACTAAGTATAAAAGTAAGTATTTATATTTATAAAAACTACGTACTAAGTAATTTTTTCTGGTTTTTTACTTAAAAAAGTGAAAATAATTGCCATGAGTACTTATAAAGCACTTGAAATGACCTAAACCTTTAAGGAATGAGATACTTAAGTTTATTAAAAATAGATATTAAGCGCTTTCTAGCAGATAGTTTTTTATCTGCGAATAGGGATAATAAGTGGGAATACGTAGAAAATTACTCTGTATGGAATAGGGAAGTAAAAAGCCACTTATAAGTAAAGTGGCTTTATAAAATTCTTATTATATATAAATGGATATGTAGTCTATACCAAATCTAACTCTTCTACTTTAGTAACCAATTCTGTAAAGTTTTTTACATCAAGTTTTTTCATGAGGTTAAAGCGATGAACTTCTGCAGTTCTTTTACTAATGTTCAAATCATCGCCAATTTCTTTATTGCTTTTTCCTTCCAGTACTAAATCGAGAATTTGTTTTTCTCTGCGGGTAAGATTGAACTGTACTGTTGGAGATGGTTTTTTGTTAGTTTCTTGAGTAGGTGTAGATACATTGCCATTCACAAAGTTTTTGATGAGAATAGAAGAAATATCACCAGTGAAATATTTACCACCAGAAGCAACGGAATTTAATGCTTTAAGAAATTCTGCTTTACTCGATCCTTTAAGCAAGTATCCATCAGCGCCTGCTTGAATAGACTGCACTACATACTCTTCAGAATCGTGCATGGAGAGCATTAGTGTTTTTACGGAAGGATATTTTTGATTAACCTGTCTTACTGCATCAATGCCATTGAGTACTGGCATACGTATATCTATAATGAGAACATCAGGTTGCTTTTTTGCTATGCTATCTAAAGCTTCTTGTCCATTAGAAGCTTCGTCAATCACTTTAATTCCATTTTCACTGCTTAATAGAGATTTAATTCCATCTCTTACCAATTCATGGTCGTCTGCAAGTATAATATTGATAGTGTCCATTGGTACTTACTTGTTTTTTTCTAAGTACAAATTTACGAATTATTACGTACTTTTTCATATTCCTGAATTGGAATGTTTAGTGTTATTCTTGTACCTTTTCCAAGAATAGAGTTTAAAAAGAACCTGCCATTTATGTATTTAATCCGTTCTTTCATAAAAGTTAAGCCCATTCCTCCATCTCCATTTTTAACATTCTTTACTTTTTCCGGATCAAAGCCTTTTCCATTATCATCTATAGTAACACTAAGTATTTGTTTGCTATGTGAAACAGTTACTATTATATGTGAAGATTGCGCATACTTAATAGCATTATTTATAGCTTCTTGCGTGATGCGGTAGATGTTTATTTCTGTAAGTGAATCTAACCTTTGGTTAAAATCGGTTTTGTTATATAATACAATTTCTTTGCTTGTAAGTCTACTTAGTTCATGGGTAAGTTTGGCTAATGCCGGAGTTATTCCGTGATCTGTTAATTCGGGAGGAGTGAGGTTAAAAGTAGCAGTTCGAACTCCTTTAATAATATTTGCCGAAAGCTTTTTGAGGTTCTCGATTTTAGCCGATGCTTTTTCCAGATCATTTAGATTGAGACTTTCTAGCTCAAACTTTAAACCGGTGAGCATCTGCCCAATGCCATCGTGGATATCTTTGGCTATTCTGTTTTGTTCATTTTCTTGGTTTTCAATAATCTTCTTAGAGATAATACTTTGTTGATTCATTTTCTCTTCGAAGCTCTCTTGTGTAAGTCTATCTATTTCTAGTTGTGCATTTTTTCTTTCTGTAATATCCATACAGATAATGATCAGCTCTGGTTTATCTTCTTCAGTAGTAAATGGAATAATGGACATTTCTAACCAAACAGCTTCTTTTTCTTTGGTTGTGGCTTTTACTTCTCCTTGCCAACCAATCTTTTTGTATTGGCCAATTATCTCTTCTATGGCTGTTTGCTCTTTTCTGTAAATAGATAAAATCTCAGAAAATTTGTGAATTGCATCTAACTTACGAACCTTAAATAATCTGGAAAATTTATCTCCTACATATACAATGGATCCATCTGTACTAACTCTGGCAAACAGAAAAGTTTGATCCATTGCTTGGTTTAATGCCCGAAGTTGTCTTACAGATTTCTCTTTTGCCTGGCTGAGAATATCTGCATCGTAGGCCATTTTTTTAGCATTCTTTTCTGCTTCTAACAGATCGTGAATACTATTTTTTACTGCTTTGGCAGTTGGCCAGAAAATTAATAGAAACTCACCCAAAAGAATGGCTAGCGTGATACACATAATGAGCATTTCTACATTACGCAATCTATCTACTTTCTCTTTTGCTTCCACATCAAACTGATTAACAATGCTATCCATTGTTTCAAGAAAGTGCACTTCATTTTGCTTAATGGCTTCAATTTCACTTTGCAGCTCAGCAATATCTGTTAAAGGATTATTTTCCAGTTTGCTAATAATCTGCTCAGAGGCATTGAGCATTGTATTAAAGTAAGATGCGATTTTCTCAAACATACCAGCAATAATTTCGCTGTTGTCTCCTGGTAGATTGAGTTTATTGCTGCCATTCTGTAAAGCTTCGTGAGATGACCGCCACAGTTGCTGTGTTTCTGCTAATTGCTCTTTAAGATGCTGCCTTATTTGTGCATTTTCTGTCTCGGCGATAAGCAGTGTGAGCTTGGTGAGTTTTTGGCTTAACATGCGCTGCCTGCCAGCTACATTAATTACTCTTGAATCATTTTCTTGATCGTCGAGATATTTTCTAATAAGTAGCTGGCTGGTAATAATTGAAAGTGCAATGGCACTTAGCGCGATAATGTAAAGCCTTTTTAATTTGTCAAATGTTCTTTGATCCAGTGAGTTATTTCTCACAGTCATGGCGGTAATATTAGGCTAGTGCTTGTTTTATTAAAGACAAACTACTTTCTGACAATGGTAATTTTAACGCCGCCTGATGTCCTTCATCAGACATTTTTCTCCATGTTTTTTGTAGTATGTCTATTACTTTTTCGTCATTGTGTTTTGCAGCAAACTCTTCAAAATAAAAATGAAGAAAAACCAGACAGATTACATCTTCTAAAGCTTGCGTATCAGCATCTTTTTTCAACATTTTCTTTCTTATAAGAAAAGAAACTCGCTCAATAAATTCTTGATCGTAACCTACAGATTCAAGAATTTCTGATGTGATCTGCGCATGCATTTTTTTGAGTTCTTCTCTCCATTTTAAGTAACCTACTTTATCCATCGGATAGTCACTTCTTGGAATTTGCCAGCGGCAGATATGCTGAGCTCTTGCTGCAATCTGTAATTCTTCAGAGGCATCGGGCATAAATTCTAGAAGCTTTTGAGACATTCTTTGTGAGTACAAAAGCTCCTTTGGATATTCCTTAGCATCTGCAGTTTCCGTATTCGGATCTGTTGCATTTTTTTCGTCAATGAGTTTTAATGCTTCTTCGAAATTTGTCATATACTGTGCTTATTCTGAGAAGCCAATATACACATTTTCGTCTTGAACTTTTACGGGATATACGGCAATTTTTAAATCTTCATCTGAGAGACTTTGTCCAGTATCGAGTGAAAATGTTTTTTTATGCATAGGACAGGCTACTTTTGCCAGTCCACTTTCATCTCCGATCATGCCTCTAGAGAGTACCATTTCCATTTTATGTGGGCATAAGTTTTGGCAAGCATACCATTTGCCCTTACGCGAAAAGTTGTAAACCGCAATTTGTTTTGATTTGTATTTAATACAGCCACCACCATTCTCGGGGAAATCATTTATACTTCCCACTTTAAACCATACTGCTACTTTGCTCTCAGAAACCGATTTATATCTATCTAAAATATCTTGCATCTCTTTTAAATTTTAAGGGTTTTAAATTTTCTAAAAATGAAATAGTGTTACCAAGGTTTAGGCATTTTCTGGTCGCGAAGTGGAACGAATACTAAATTGTCATCAGACTCATCTGTATTCACAAAATGTTTGAATCGCTTCATCATTTCAGGGTCTTCTATTGCCTGTTTCCACTCACATTCGTATTTGTATACTAGCTCTTGCATTTCGTTTTCGAGCTCTTGTGCAATACCTAGTGAATCTTCTACCACTATTTGTTTTAGATAATCTATACCACCCTCCAGTTTTTCTAACCAAGTAGAAGTTCTGGTTAATGGAGCTGCAGTACGTATATAATACATTAAAAACCTATCTAAGTATTTGATACAGGTTTCGTCGTCGAGTTGCTCGGCTAATAAAATGGCATGTTTTGGAGTTGCCCCACCATTACCACATACGTATAGATTCCAACCACCTTCTACAGCAATAATTCCAAAATCTTTGCCTCTTGCTTCGGCACATTCGCGGATACAGCCAGATACACCACCTTTAAGTTTATGAGGAGATCTAAGGCCTTTGTATCTCTCTTCTATTTTAATAGCGAAACTTACGCTTTCGTGCATACCGTAGCGGCACCAAGTAGAACCTACACAGCTTTTTACTGTTCTTAGTGATTTGCCATATGCATGTCCACTTTCGAATCCTGCATCAATGAGTTCTTTCCAGATTAGGGGTAATTCGTGTAGTTGAGCACCGAATAAATCGATACGCTGACCACCAGTAATCTTTGTATATAAATCGTATTTTTTAGCTACCGTACCAATGGCAATTAATTTATCTGGAGTAATCTCTCCACCTGGAATTCTAGGCACTACAGAGTAAGTTCCATTACGCTGAATGTTTGCTAAAAAGCGGTCGTTAGAGTCTTGAATAGTGACTTGCTTGTTAGCCGTTTCCATGTAGATACTTGCAAAAATTGAAGCTAATACTGGTTTACACACTTCGCAACCATCACCTTTACCAAATTTGTCAAGCGCCTCATTGTAATCTTTTATTTTATTGATTTTAACAAGATCGTATAGCTCTTGTCTGCTATAGCTAAAGTGACCACAAACGGTTTCTTTTACTTCTTTACCCATTGATTTAAGGGTAGCCTTTACCAAATCAGAAACCATTGGTTTACAACCACCACAGCATGTAGATGCTTTGGTTAGTTTAGATACTTCTCCTAATGAACAGCATTGTCCAGAGCTTACAACACCACAAATGTCTCCTTTAGTTACACTTTCGCAAGAGCAAATTTGAGCTGTATCTGGCAAATCCATCACACTACCGAGCGCGCTGTTTTCTCCTCCTCTTGCACCTAGAATCAAATCTTCTGGGTTTTCAGGAAGCTTCATTCCATTGATGTAGATTTGGTATAAAGTATTGTAGTCTGATGAATCTCCAACGAGTATGCCTCCGAGCAACTTTTTGCCATCTTGAGTAACATTTACTCTTTTATAAATTCCTTTGTGTTTGTTCTCATAAACTATGGCAGTTACCGATTCATTTTCGATAAACGGATCGCCAAAGCTTGCTACTTCAGTACCAATTAGTTTTAACTGAGTAGACATGTCTATAGAAGGTACCATAAGTTTGGTACCCCCAGTAATTTGCTCAACTGCAACATCGGCCATTTCGTAACCCGGTGCCACCAAACCATAAATTCCATTATTATATAGTGCAACTTCACCAATGGCGAAGACAGACTCATCTGAGGTTTGCATTTTGTTATCTACTATTACACCACCTCTTGCACCTACTTGCAGTCCTGCTTTTACTGCAATTTCATCTCTTGGTCTAATTCCCGCAGAAACAATTAGCATATCTGTTACTAAGCTAGTTTCGTCGGCAAAGTCCATTCTTTCAATGGCATTTTCTCCAACTATCTCTTTGGTCGCTTTTCCTAGTTGGATGCCTATTCCCATGCTTTCAATTTTTCTCTGAAGCATGTCGCTTGCAGCTTGGTCTAATTGCCTTGGCATTAAGCGAGGAGCAAATTCAATTACATCTGTTTGCAAACCTAATTCTTTTGCAGCATTGGCAGCTTCTAGTCCTAATAAACCTCCACCTAAAACAGCAGCTTTGGTTCTGCCTTGATGTTTCAGCTCAGTGGCGTAGGCTTTCATAGCATCGAGGTCTTCTATGGTTCTGTATACAAATACACCGGTTTTGTCTACTCCTTTAATTGGAGGTACAAAAGGAAAAGAGCCTGTAGCCAACACTAAATAATCATAATCAAAAACCTGATTTCTGTGAGTGAAAACCTTTTTAGTTTGTAGGTCTATGTTGGTTATATATTCAGAAGTACGTAGTTCTATGTCATTTTCATTATACCAAACTAAGGGAGCAAGTAGTAAGTCATCAGCATCTTTTTCTGCAAAGTATTCGCTAAGATGTACTCTATCGTATGCAGGTCTTGGCTCTTCGCCAAAAACAATAATATCAAAGTCGTTTCTGTTAGATTTTGCTACAAATTTTTCGCAGAATTTGTATCCGACCATTCCATTACCTACAACTATTATTTTTTTCATGACTACGTATTCTTTATGTTAATTAATTATTCATAGAGTTTTAAAGGAGATTATTTATTAAGCACATCATTTTTAGTGCTCAGTGCAATTTCTACCACTTCGTCGATCAAGTTTTGTGAAACATTTAGTTCTTCAAGTGTGCCGACAAGATGTGTTGCTACAGCGCTAAAATGTGCTTCTGTGAGAGACATAGGTGTATGAGCTGCTCTCAAAGATTTACCTGTATAAGCCATTGGAGCTCCAAATGCATATGCAAGAAAGGCTTTTTGCTTCGCTATTTGCTTTTTCATATCAGTGTTTGTAAAAAAATGACTGATACTTTCGTCAGCTAAGACTTTTTTGTAAAAAATATCAACTGCTGCATTAACCGCTGCCATACCTCCAATTCGATCAAATAAACTTTTAGTTTCTTTTTCCATTTTTATTGAATTGAGTATTATACTTAGTTTTTGTAATGATTGCAGTTGTTTAGGTTAAGCATTTGAGCTGTTTTATTTACTGAGTAAGTATTTATAGAGCAAATATACTTAATAAATACTTACATCAAAGATAAATACTAAGTATTTTTAAGTTTTTAGAGGAATTATTCATTTTTTTAAGTAGCCTTGTGTATCTCTCAATGCGACTTTAAAGAAATATAGTGTGTTAAAGGAAGGTTGTGATATGTACGTACTTAGGAATTTAAGTATTTTGAATGAGGCTTAAAAGTAATTGAAGAATTATTTAATTCTTGTATCAAAATCGATTAGCATTTCATGTTGGTTACCTCTTTTTTTCTTACATTTACTCTAGGTAGTAATAGCCATTATTTGGTATGGTAAAGTAAATCGTTTAGAAACTTTATAGGAGCATCCGGCAAAATAGAATATTATCTTATTAGATTATGGAAAAACCGGAATCAGAAATTTCAATAAAATCGCTTCAGAGAGAACTTGAAGAAGTGAAAAACGAGCTGAAAGAAAAAGAAAAGGTTTTTGAAACAATTCTTGAATATTCTTTTGCTGGCTATTGGGATTGGTACATAAAAGATAACTATGAATACTTGAGCCCTACATTTAAAAAAATGTTTGGGTACGAAGATCACGAATTGGCAAATAGCCCGGAAACATGGCAAAAAATAATCCACCCGGATGACCTTGAAGAAGTCTTGAACATTTTTGATGCACATGTGAAGTCTAAGGGAAAAATACCTTACGATAATGAAGTTAGGTATATGCACAAAGATGGGAGTATAGTTTGGGTTTATTGTAGAGGTAAAGTGATTGAATGGGATAAAGAAGATAATCCGGTGCGAATGGTTGGTAACCATGTAAATATTACTCGTTTAAAAAAGCTACAAGAAGAGCTCGAATTCTTTAATTTTTCTGTTTCACACGATCTACGTGTTCCACTACGTACAATAACAGGTTATGCCGAAATTCTCAAAGAAGATTATAGTGATGATGTTTCTACAGATGCGAAGAGGATAATTGATAAAATTGAGCTTAGCACATATAAGATGTCTAACTTGATAGATGATATTCTGGCATTTTCTCGGGTTAGTAGAAAGCATAATATTGCTGAGTTGCAGCAGATAAATATGACTGAGCTTTTTAAAGAAGTTTATGAAGAGCTTACTCAAAACATAAAAGAAAGAAATATTGTTTTTAAAATTGATCAGTTAGAGCAGATAAAAGGTGATAAACCCATGATTACTCAGTTAATCACTAATTTACTTTCGAATGCCATTAAATATTCAAAAACTACAGAAATAGCGGAAATATCGGTAAGTGGTGAAGAATTAGGTAATGATTATGTTTACACCATAAAAGACAATGGAGTTGGGTTTGATATGAAGTTTTTGAGTCGGATTTTTAAAGCTTTCCAACGATTACACAAAGATCGAGATTATGAAGGAACTGGCGTTGGTTTAGCCATTGCACTTAAAGTAATTGAGCACCATAATGGTAGAATTTGGGCAGATAGTTCTCCTAATGAAGGATCAATTTTTTATTTTACAATTGGTACTTAGTCTAAGTATTTTGCTCCTCAATTTTTTTAATAGAATTTTATTTTAACTTCCAAAAGGAAGCTGAACTCTTATTACATGAAAGAAATAACACCCTACAACGAACTTGAAACGGCACTCACAGAACTAGATAATGGCGGTAGGTTTTACAATATACTTACCAAGGCTGATGATGGAAACATTACTTCTGCGGAATTGTCTAAAGCTGCTGGTGCTGCTACAATGTTTACTGATAAACAAAAAATGATTATCTACTTAGAAATGTCTTTGTTAGACCTAGAGCAGGAAAATAAAGATAAAGTATTAAGTAGTCTATCAGATGATTTATTTACTTCTTATAAAAAATACCAACCTAAGTACTTTGTTCCTTCAGACGATATAAACCAGGCGGAGATTTCTTCGAGTGCGATTATTACTGGCATACCTAAATTAATTGAGTCTAAAGATGAGTTTTCAGGTTTTATTATGATACCAATAATGGCTGGAAATGTTACTACATTCAGTATGATTCCGATAATAGAACTGTTTAACATTTATGAACTCAAAGATGTTGAGACTGGCAAAGACATCATAATAGCGCATACAAAAGGAGACGGCGAATTGCCTGAAATTCCATTAAAATGTGGTGGGGTTATTAAAGAGTTGAAAAAAGGTAAAAACACCAAACAACCCGCAACCATCTTTTTAGAGGGGCTTTATTTTACACAATTGTAAGTTATCGAAAGAGGTTTAAGTGCAAAGATGACCCACGCAGCAATATTTGATATTAGCAAAGAGTACAAATACTTAGAACTACTTAATCCTGTAGAATTCTTTTCTGAGCGAGATTTGGTTAGCTATAATAGCTATATTAATGTAGCTGATAAACACAGAATGTTGGCTTCTAGAGTGTTGTTAAATAGTATGCTTAAATCTCTTTTTAGTGGAAATTTCTCTATTAAAGGACTCCAAAAAAATGAGAAAGGCAAACCTATTATTTATGGTTTAGCTGGTTTAAGTATTTCCCATTCTGGAGATTTTGCTGTAGTAAGTATTAGTGAAGAAGCTGAAACTGGAATAGATATTCAAAAAATTGGCAACTTTCCAGAAGAAGATATCCATGCAATTCTAAATCAAGAAGAAAAGTTAGCATACCAAGCTCTAACAATAGTAGAAAAGCAGCAGTGGTTTTATGATGTATGGAGCAAAAAAGAAGCAGCTTTAAAGGCCATGGGAGAAGGGCTAGCCATCGAAATGAAAGAGTTGACTTTTTCTAACAATATGTCTCAAGTAAATTATGGCGATCAACCATGGTATTTTTACAAAACACCTGCTATTAATAAATACTCATTGCAACTTTGTTCATCCATCGAAAACCAAAAGATTAGTTGGTTTAAGTGGGAGCAAAACAAATTGCTGAGATTCTAAGAGTCAAAATTATTAGGAGAATCCTTCAATTTCATATTCACTTAACAGCTTTCTTAATTTCCCTACCTATTTTTATTGCCAGTATTTTATTAATACATTGAAGGCATTTATCTATTAAAAACATTTTAGTACTAACAATGAAAGCTTTATCCAAAATAGTTGTAGTATGCTTGCTAAGTTTAGCAGTAAGTTGCCAAAACCAAATCACACAAGAAAAAGAAATGAGTACAAATAAAAGTATGGTGGTTGCGCATAGAGGTGCTTCGCATTATGCGCCAGAAAATACAGTTGCATCTGCAAAACTTGCATGGGAACAAAATGCAGATGCTGTTGAAGTGGATGTCCATTTATCGCTTGATTCACAGATAATTGTAATGCACGACTACAACACTGAAAGAACTTGTGGGAAGAAATTTGTGATTAAAGAAACTGCTTCTGATACTTTAAAAACTTTAGATGCTGGCAGTTTTAAAGATGAAAAATATGTGGGTGAACCTGTGCCTCTTTTAGCCGAAATAATCGAGACGATTCCTACTGGAAAACTTTTGTTTATTGAGATAAAAAGCGAAAAAAATATAGTCCCAATATTAAAAAAGCAGTTCGGGCATGACCCAAAGAAAGATCAGTTTGTGTTTATCGCTTTTGATTATGAAACCATTGTTGATACTAAAAAAGCGTTTCCAGATAATAAGGCTTATTGGCTAAGTAGTAAGTTTAAAGAAGATACCAATACTGTTTTGCAAAGAGTAAAAGATGATGGTTTAGATGGAGTGGATTTAAGCCAGTCGATTGTGACGCCAGAAATTATGCAAATAGCTGAAAGTAAAGGACTTGAAGTACATTGCTGGACAGTAAACAGCATGAAAAAAGTAAAAAAACTCAATGAGTTAGGCGTGCAAGGAATCACCACAAACAAACCAGATTCTGTGTTGGCAGTATTAAGTAAATGATTTTGTAAGGCTCTAAAAACTGCAGAGGATTGTCACCCAGACAATCCTTTTTTTATACCTTTTAAAAAGCAAAAACGGATTCTTAAACGAACATTTATCCATTTTTAAAAGAATCAAAACATCACTATCAATTATTAATTAATTTTAGAGCGATGTTTTACAATCAATTATAAGAATCCAATGTACAATTTTAAGTCTATAAAGCCTTGTTATAGTATTATTTTAGTTCTTCTATCTACCATAATTGTATATAGTTGTGAGCATAAAGAGAAGGTTGAATCTGTCGAAGATGAAATAAGTGCCATTGAAAATAGCTTAACAAATCCGGTAATTGTAAAAGGGGAGAATCTCGTGTTGTTTTCAATTGAAGATCGGATGAAACTTCATAAGGTGCCGGGAGTGAGTATAGCTGTGGTGAAAGATGGCAAATTACATTGGACTAAAGCTTATGGTATTGCCAATACAGAAACGGGTACTTTGGTAGATTCTGCTACTTTGTTTCAGGCTGGTTCTATTAGTAAACCTGTAGCTGCATTAGGAGCACTTAAATTGGTGCAAGAAGGGAAAATTGATTTGGATACTGATGTAAATAATTATCTTAAAAACTGGAAAGTTGAAGAAAACCGATTTACAGAAAAAGAGAAGGTAACCTTAAGACGGTTGCTAACACATACAGCCGGAATGACAGTTCACGGATTTCCCGGCTATAAGCCAACAGACAAATTTCCATCTATAATTAAGGTATTAGACGGCAAAGGCAATACACCAAAAATATTTGTAGATACCATACCGGGTTCGATTTGGCGGTATTCTGGTGGTGGTTATACAGTAATGGAAAAAGTGGTAGAAGATGTGAGTGGACAACCATTAGAGACTTATTTGAAAGAAAATATTCTAATGCCATTAGGTATGACGAATAGTACTTATAGCCAGCCATTACCAGAAAAGTTGCATCAACAAGCAAGCGCTGCTTACGATAGAGGAGGTAATTTAATAGAAGGGCTATGGCATAACTATCCGGAGCAAGCAGCAGCAGGTTTGTGGACTACTCCAACAGATTTAGCTAAATACTGCATGGAAATCCAGAGAATTGAAGCTGGTAAAACCAATGGAATTCTCTCTAAAAAAACAGTAGATAAAATGCTTACCAAACATGAAAATAATTGGGGCTTAGGGCCATCATTAGCCGATGATGGTAACTCACTTAGGTTTCAGCATGGTGGTAAAAACGCTGGTTTTACGAATAACATGATTGCTTTTGCTTATAAAGGAAATGCTGTAATTGTAATGACTAATGCAGATAATGGCGGAAAGTTGATGAATGAGATTATCACTTCTATTTCGGAACATTACGATTGGGATATTGCTCAGCAAAGAGTGGTTGAAACTGTTTCATTAGCTACTGAAGCTCTCAATAAATTTAATGGTAAATATAAGTATTTAGGTAATACCCGTGATGGTTCAGATTATATAGTTGAGCTTGTTACGAAAGAAGGAAAGCTCTTAGTAATTGATGAAAACAATGGAGAAGAAGATATAATTACACCCATGAGTGAAACCTCTTTTATCGATTTGTCTGATGGTGATGAAGTTGTTTTTACTGAAAGAGCAGACACCATTGAATTTACTTTTAATAAATATTATTCGTATAGGCGTGTTGAGTAAACTGATAGAAAGCCTGTTATTAGAATTCCATTTATATCTGAGCAGGAACGAATAACACAAAACCGTCAAAATTGAATATTTTAGCCTAATTTGGCATAACAACTTTTCAATACCATTACTTTCCCGACATTATTAAACTCAAGCCAAGTTATTCCGTAAGTTTATGTCATTGGTTGGTATTGTATTCAATCAACCACACTTGTACATATTTTTTAAACTAGTAATGGACTTATCAAAACTGAATAAAAAGTTTCCAAATAAAAGAGCGATTATTACAGGGGCAAATAGCGGTGTAGGATTAGAAATACTCCATATATTATCTCAAAACGATTGGCAAATTCTTGCAATTGATATCAATATAAGTACTCTGGAAAAAATCGATTATGCTGAATTACAGATTCAAAAAATAGATATTACTCATAGAGATTTGTTTAAAAATGCCATTTCTGATTTTTGCAGCATTAATAACGGTCTTGATGTAATCTTTAATAATGCGGGTGTTGGAGAAGGAGTGAGGTTTAAAGATTATCCTTTAGAAAATTGGGATTGGATAATTGACATCAATCTTAAGTCTGTTATTGCTGGTTGTTATTATGCTTTTGCTGAAATGCAGAAACAAAACAAGGGATTAATTGTAAATATGGCAAGTGCAGCAGGCTATGCTAATTTGCCTAATATGAGTCCATATAATGTTACAAAATCGGGAGTAATTTCTCTATCAGAGACTTTGGCTCATGAGTTTAGCCCCTATGGTATACAAGTAATGTGTGTAACACCTACATTTTTTCAATCTAACATACTGGCTCAAAGTAGAGGTACTTCAGATGTACTTGCATCAGCTACCAGAGTTGTAAAAAAATCTAAATTAGATAGTAAAGATGCGGCCAGAATAATTCTTTCACAGCTTCATAAAAATAAAGAAACCCTAAAATTTCCTTTTTCTGCAAAAGCAATCTATAGTGTTAAGCAGTTTTTTCCTAAACTATATGTATGGGCTGTAAGAAAGTATTTAGTAAAGTAAGAACTAAAATTTCATAAAAAAAGCAATCCAAGTTTTCCAATATGAAAATAATTGGGGTATAGAGCCATTACAGAAAACTAGAATAACTTAGAAGCATATAGAGAGCTAAAAGGTTTTATAACATACTACAAACTGTATTATTTAACTAGTTGTCTAAGTTATGTTTTGTTTTTGTATTGGGAATATTTCAATGCTTAAATAGACTCATTTTAGATTATTAGAGTTTAAAATTTTTCTGAGTCAATTTCTTGCAAAATTATTTCTTGTAAATTATTTTCATGCTGTATTCAATCCAAATACTAGCTGCACTTTAATTTTTTATAACCCCAACTATCTTTTTGCTTCTCTTGTAGAACAAGGATTACTTGCTTTGCTTTTTTAACTCAAAAAACAATTGAAATGAGTTAACAGAGGTTTGCTGTGCCTTATTTTTTAGCTTGATAGGCTATACTTCAAGGGAGCGTCTATTTTTTAGTTCAATTATTTAAATTTTACACTATGATTAAAACATTTACGAGCATTTTAACAAAGTTTTTACTGTTATCTGCTTTTCTATGGACTAGTAATAATCTATTTGCTCAAACCGAATATGCTTTACCAGGTTCAGTTAGCCAATTAACAATTTCTGAAGATGGAAAACTGATGTGTAATATGCACACACATGATGATGTATCACTAGAGCACCATAACTCTGTTAGTGATATTACATTAAGTTCTAACAAAGCTTCATTTAAAATATCAAGTGATCAAAACAAAAAGAAGGGAAGCGGTACTGGAGCTACTATTTATGTAGATTACTACAATTTTGACCCTACTTTTAGTGATGATCAATTTTTAGCGGCAGCTATAGCGTTTCAATCTGCGGTAGATACTTGGGCTACGTTAATTGACTCTGATGTTCCTATTTATGTAGCAGCAGCATTTCAACCACTTGGTACAGGTGTGCTTGGTTCAGCAGGTTCTACATATATTGTTTCAAACACTCCTGGCCTCGAAAGAGACTCTTGGTATGGTAATGCATTGGCTGATAAATTAGCAGGTGAAGACTTAATACCAAGTGAGTATGATATTATAGCAAGGTTTAGCACGGTATTTCCTAATTGGTATTTTGGCACAGATGGTCTAACTCCTTCTACTGATTACGATTTTAGAAGTGTAGTTCTACATGAAATAGGTCACGGTTTGGGATTTTTTGGATCTATGACTGTAAGTAATGAAACAGGTATTGGTTCTTACGGATTTGGTATTCCTGATCCAGTTTTACCTGCCATCTATGACAGGTTAATGTATTCTCCAGAAAATAAATCTATCTTAAAAGACAGTCGTTACCCTAATTATTCTACAGCTTTAGGAGATATGCTATTGAGTGGTTCCTTAAATGCAAAAGGCCCTAGAATTAAAAAAGCTACCAATGGTAAAGGTGCAGAAATATTTACCATCTTAGATTCAGAAGTTTTTGGCGATATTCCTGGTTTTACAGATATGTGGTTATCTGGTTCTAGTTACTCTCACCTCGATTATTTAACCTATGGTGGCACAGAAAATGGCTTAATGGTACCATTCCTTTCTAGAGGAGTTTCTTTTCCAGATCCGGGAGAGGTTACCCTTGCTCTTTTCGATGATCTTGGATGGAATGGACAAGTTAATAGAGTGTACAATGGCAATGAAAGAGTTGCTGCTAGTGAACTCGATTTAGAGGTAACTACAACTGCGTTTGGTGTGTATCCAAACCCAATAAATAACAATTTTTCATTGAGTTTAGGAGAGAAAGAAGCTGCATTAGTAAATGCGAGTTTGGTAGATGCTTTTGGTCGCCAAATGCCAATAGATATTTCTAACCAACAAGGAACAGAAATTCAATTTGATCTTTCACAAAAACAGCTAAAAGCAGGTGTTTATATATTGAGACTTCATTTTGAAAATCAAGAAATTTCTAATATCAGATTACTAAAGAATTAATTAAAAATCCCTCATAGCTTCAGCTATGAGGGATTTTTTTATTCGATATCTGAATAAATACGGAGTTAAAACTTCAAGAAATAAAAATGTATTAAATACCATTAGTAATACTTATAAGATAGTCTTGACATAAATTACTACTTGGCTGAATTGGTAAATAAACTCTTATATAATAGATAGCGCTATCATCACCTAAACCACCATCTTCATTGAAGAATGATACACTTGTGGCAATTTTGTTAGTACAAGAGTTTTTATGAATGTCCATTTTATAATTGGTATTATTAAGTTGAATTTTGACATTGAATCTGTCAATAAATTGAGTCTCATCAATAGCTTCAAAGGTATACCAATCTTCTTCAGCTAGATCTGTTATTATCGTTGTTCTTTTAGTTGTCAATCTTCCAGGTTCAAATTTTGAGGAGCCAGTATCTGATAGAGAACCAAGGTTGTCAGCTTGCGAACAGTTATCATTTCCATCAATTTCATAACAAACATCATCCACAAAATTATTGCAATTGTCATCAATGCCATTAAAAATTTTAGAGCGATTATGATTAATAGATGCATTTAGTGGCTCGCAATCTGTAACGTCAGGATCGCCATCGTTATCATCATCACTATCGCACAAATCACCAATGCCATCTCCATCAAAATCTTCTTGGTTTGGGTTTGGCACTAAAGGACAATTATCAAGATTGTCTGCCAGACCGTCTCCATCTGTATCTAATTCATCAGTTTGCCCATCGCAATTATTATCAATTCCATCAGCAACATCGGTAGCACCAGGATTGATAGATGCATTTGCATCATTACAATCTCCCGTTTGCAACACAAAACCCTGTGGAGCTTCTAAATCTGAAGGCACCCAAACTGGTCGATTTGGATCGCCATAAGTATCCAAATCGGCATCAAAATAATAGTAAGCACCTCCGCTCGTAGATAGAGGTTGGAAGAACTACTTCATTCCCATCACTAATACTTAACTTATTACATTACCATTTAAATTTAAAGTCTGTAATTCGTTTTGAGGGTCAGCATCAGCATCTTCATTCCCATCAAGAATTGAAGCCAAATCGATAGTTGTTCCATTAGAGATGGATAACATTGTTCCTTCTAGACTGATATCTTGGAGCTCATTAGTAGCATCATTATCTGAAACTAAGTTTAGTAAACCACTTAAATCTATGTATGTTGTAGTGCCTGCTTCTAAAATTTCTAGTACAGAACCGTTTAAAACAGCATTAGTGATTAGTTCATTTTCAGGATTAGCATCATCGTCGTTGGTATTACTAGTTGTACCCGCATAAAGTGCATATGGTACAGACAAGAGTTCTACTGAGCCAACAAACTGGTAATTACTACCTCCATCTGGATCAATTTCAATCTTTAAAAATTTAGATGTGCTACTCCAATCTATGTTTTCAAACAGACCAATTCCATTGGTTCCTTTTCCTACTTTAATTGAGAACAAGCCTTTATAATCAGTTAGAACTGCATGGTTTTCTTGATATATAACTGACCCATCGAATGCACCATCTAGAATAGAGGCTTGTACCGAAATATTTTTATTTGATATTTCTTTGCCTCTTTCATCAACAGCAAAACCCGTATAATTAAATGCTTGAGGAGTTTGTGCATATGTTATTAGAACAGAACTTAACATGCAAATAAAGAATGATATTGTTGTCTTTTTCATGGCTTAAGGATTAGCTTTTAATAATTTTTGAAGAGGTGATAATCTTATCATGCTGATCCATAATTTTCACAAGGTACATTCCTCTAGGAAGCTGCCCTAAGTCTACTTGTTGCTCAATAAGGTTGGCATCCAATACCTGTTTTCCGTTTGTATCAAATACACGTATTTTACTTAGATTAGAAAGACTAGAAACTATGTGAAGGACAGATTTTACAGGATTTGGATATAGCTGAACCTCACCAGATAACAAATGGATAATGTTATTTTGCGCTACTGAAGATTCATAACTTATAAAATCACCAATAAAATATGTGATATGAATAGAGCTGTTCTCCATTCTTCCAGCTCCGGCATTTACCACATAATGCGATTCTATTTTTTGAGCCTCTGATAAAATAGGCAGATAGACAATAATTACAAAAATGAGAAGTACTACTGTAGATTTAGTAAATAACATGCTAGTACTACTCAGTGCGAATAGTAAATTTTTAGCCATAATAGTAAGTATTTATTTTACTTGTTTATTTATTGGAATCTCTATTTTCTAGCAACCACAAAATCACTCACATTTCTAAATGTTTTATGAGCATTTTCGATAATAAAACCGGCATCTTCTATTGCACTACAAAATTCTTTGTGTGAGTGCATCCAGAATTTACCTGATTTCTGCATTTGCCTAATTACACTATTTTGTTTACTCACCTCTTTGCCTTCTTCCATAATACTTAGTGTTTTTTTAAGGCCATAATTTTTTAATAAATGATAACCTATGGCAATTTGCCAACTAATTACATTTACAATTCTGCCTGCATCAACCAAGACTACTTTGCCATTTGGGACAAGCCAATTGTAAATTCTTTTTATTATTTCTGTCGGATTTGGAAATGTGTATAAAGCATGAATACTTATAATTCCTTTTACAGAATTATGGGCAAATACAACTTCGCGAATATTTTTGTCAGTAATTATATGATTTTTTAAACCTAAAAAATTAGCCTTGTTAGCAGCCTCTAAGTTCATTCCCTTGTCATTATCAATATGGATAATATTTGCTTGAGGATGTTGCAAAGCAAGCTGTGTAGAGTAATTACCTGTTCCTGCTCCAATATCTAATAGAATATCGTTTGGAAAGGTGTCCCAATTATTGGTATAGGATAATACTTCATTATATAATTGCTGATAATAGGGATTGTATGAAAGTAGCATATCGTACTTTTGTGCATAACTTTTCCAGTTAACTTCTTTTTCTACAGTACTCATGATTTTAAAATGTTTTAGGTTTCATTAAAATCGAGTTTTGCTATGCGAGCATAATTCTGTGCATCTTCAGTATTATAATTCGGCATTCCTCTTTTTAAAGCGATCTCTTTAGATGTCGATCTTTCAGCCACTAATAATTCTGCTTCTGTACCAATCCATGAGAAATATTTAGGCTTTTCACTTAGAACTTCCATCCCTAAAAATCTTTTATAAAAAGGCACATGATTAGGTACTACCGGAGTGATAATATGATTACAATGGTGTACGATAGAATTTAAACCATGAATTCTAAAACAAAGCATTTGAGCAAACAAAGATTGTCTACCTTGAAAGTCTGGAGAAACTGCATATCTATTGGATTCTAATAGATTTATTTTCCCCAACTTTTTTCTAATATCATCACTAAAATGCTCTACAGAGTCTGTAGGCATCCATTGGTATTTGTCAGACCAAATACAGCTCCTTATTGTAGCTACTGGTTTATTGTCATACCATATCAGATGAGTTTTACAGTTTGGTGCATCATCAAAATGATCAAATAATAAGCCTGTATCATTTTTAAGGTTTGCATAAGACTTTATATATGCATCATATCTGAGTTTATATGCAATTTTTTTACTCTTATCAGTCAAGCAAACCTCAATTACATAATTGTTTATTTTATCAATTATTTGGGCTTTTTTAGGGCTAACGATGTGTTAAATTCCATAGTAGTTTTCATAAGATTGGATTTAAATGATGAAAAATTACTATGCCTCAATTTATTTTTTAAATCAAAGCATCTAAGTCTGGCTCTGGCTAAAAAGTCGAGAAGTGAAAATTTAAATTGTGTTACTAGTATGAGCTTGCAGGCAAATTACTGGTTAGAAAAGCATATTTTATATGCGATAATACAGTTGACAACCTTTTTGATTTACATTAAAATTAATGATTAAATACTATAAAAGTCAAATTTAATTTTGCTTAAAAAATAAATATCAGAATTAAATACATGTAATTTCTTTTATTTACGAAAATGTATGTAAAATAAAATTGACTCTTATAGAGTAGAAGTAAAAGAAAATAATAGTGTTGATTAAATAATAACTAATAGCATTTTATAGCTCAAAATAGACTTATGAAAGATGATAAAATATAAGTATTTGGAGCTTAATGACTTATTGAGATCTTATGAGTAATACTTTTTGTGCACATTGTTATATTTATTCGAGTAAATACTGCTGATATTTAAGTAATAATTTTATTTAAGAATATTTAAGTAATCTCTAACTGACGTCTAAATTCCATTTAGTAAAATATAAAACCTCTCTATTCTTGTTAAGAAAAATGAAGTGTAGATAAAATATGTAATTAAGCAATATCTTGAAATAGTACTATATCAATAGCAAATTAATCTAAATCAGTTTTGGAAATAAACGGATGTAGCATTCTAGAATCAATTCAATACAAATTTTTAAAACTTAACATAATAATAGTTAAGCGCATTAATTTTTGTTGCTTTTTTTTGCAAGTAACAATGTAAAATATCTATTTTAAGATCTTTTCTATTAGTTATAAGATATTACTTTAATAGACGCAAGTACTTTTAATTAAAGATGCACGACTCTAATAACGGTTTTCAGGATTTTGTCGCAGATAATTTTACTCCATTAGCTATTCTGATTGATGATAAAGGCAATGTAAAAAAGATTAATGAAGCAGGTTTACTATTTTTTGATCAGAGTAAAAAGCATATTAATGATATTTTTAGTAAAGTATTTTTAGATGTATTTGAGTCCATATTTGGAGAGTGTCGAAAGTATCAAGAAACACTCAGGGTTCCTGTTTTTTATAATTTTAATCAACCTACCAAGAAGCAGTTTTCTGTAACAATTACTCCTTTTACAGAAAATACCTCAGAAGAATTGTATTTATTGGTATTTCAGGTGATAATGGGAAATATGAGATTTACAGTGGCTAGTTATGATGTAAAGCCTATTGAATCTAAATCTGAGTTGAAAGAATTTATTGATGAATTACAGGCTGCAAATGAAGAGATTAAAGCCTCTAATGAGGAACTCACTACATTAAACGAAGAGCTTAGCACTTATAAAAATATGCTAGAGCAAATGGTTCAAGAGCGTACTTTTGAACTCGAAAGACAAAGAACTCAGTTTAAAAATATAATAAACAATTTACCTGGTGCAGTTTTAAAATACAGAATTGATGCCGATGGAAAAGATAGATTGGTATTTCTATCAGACCAAGCAGAAGATTTGTGGGAAATACCTAAAGAAGATGCGCTAAATAATATCAATCTTCATTGGGAAATAGCTTTTGAAGAAGATATACCTCAAATGCGTCAGCAACTTATGGAATCTGCTTCAAATATGACTAAATGGAACAGCCAATGGCGAATTAAAACCAAGAGTGGAAAAATAAAATGGTTAGAAGGGTTAGCAATACCAGAAAAAAAAGAAGATGGCGCCATTGAATGGGATACAATAATACTAGATATTACCCAAAGAAAAATAGTTGAAAACAGTTTAAAAGCCCAAAAAGCCTTACTAGAACAGACAGAGTCAATTGCAAAGGTAGGTAGTTGGGAGTGGGATGTCGCAAAAGATCAGGTTATTTGGTCAAAAGAAATATTTAACATTTTTGATTTGGATGAAAAAAATGGTGCACCTAGATTTAAAAATCATGGTAAGCTTTTTTCTGAGTCTTCTTTTAAGAAATTAACTAAATGTGTAGAAGACGCCATAGAGCATACCAAGCCCTTCGAAGTTGAACTTGAAGCAATTACAAGTAAAGGCGATATAAAATATTGTATTGCTCGTGGCTCTGTGCGTAAGAATAAATATGAAAATGTAAGTCAATTATTTGGCTCGTTTCAGGATATTACTCATAGAAAGAAAGCTGAAATTAAATGGAAAGAAAGTCAAGAAGATTATAAGGCAATGGCAGATAGTATGCCTGGCGTGGTACTTAAATATCAACTCAATCCTGATTTTTCTGAAAAGCTGCTTTATTTAAGTAAAGGTGCTGAAGAGCTACACGAAATACCACATCAAGAAGCCCTCGATAATTTTTCTTTAGTGAGGGAGCGCCTTCACCCAGAAGACTTAAGTAGCTTTTCAGATTCAATTAAAAAATCTGCAGAGGATTTATCTCTTTGGAAAAAAGAGTATCGAATTTTATTACCAAATGGCAAAATAAAATGGGCAGAAGGTAGAGGAATGCCTAAAAAAATGCCAGATGGATCGGTTATTTGGAATTCCATTATCATGGATATTTCTGATAAAGTGAAGATTACTCAGGAGTTGAGAGAGATAAACGATCAATTAGATTTGGCGATAGAAACAGCCAAACTAGGTGTATGGGTGTACGATACCCAAGCAGAAGAAGGAAAATGGAACGATGTACTTTATGATATTTTTGGTATATCTAAAGAAGAGTTTGCCAGTAATAATAATATTTGGGAAGATCTTTTGTGTCCTGAGGATAGAGAGCGAGTAATAAAAGTGTTTAATAAAATTTCGCAAGGGGAAAGAATATCTAGCTATCAATATGCTATTATACGACCTGATGGCGAAAAGAGATATATTTTGGCATCTGGTGGCCCATTCAAGCAAAGTAAGGATGCAAATAAATTAGTAGGCATAAATATAGACGTTACGCAAATTAAATTGTATGAGCAAGAACTGATTAAGGCTAAAGAAAATGCACAAAAAAGTGAAGCGAAAATAAGAGAAAAAAATATAGCCTTAGAAAAAGCCAATACTGAATTGGATAGATTTGTTTACAGCGTATCACACGATTTACGTGCACCAATAGCATCTGCAATTGGTCTTTCTCAAATTGCACTAAATTCCACAAATCTAGAGGAGATAAATCACCTAAATACGCTTAAGGTAAAAACACTTAATAAACTTGACCACTTTATTAAAGACATACTTGATTACTCCCGTAATAGTCGATTAGAGGTAAAAGGTGAGGCTGTAAATTGGCGAGAAACTATAGACTTAATACTTATAGAATACCATCAGGCAATTCAAGAAAAGGATATTGAAATTATTGTAAACATTGAAGGAGAGGAAGCTTTTTACACCGATAAATTGAGAATTAATATCATATTGAACAATCTATTTTCTAATGCATTTAAGTTCTTGAAAGATTATACAAGTGAACATAAAATTGAAATATTAGTCAACTCAAACACCACATTTGCTGAGATCAAAGTAAGTGACAATGGAATAGGTATAGAAGCTGAAAGAGTAGATAAAGTATTTGATATGTTTTATCGTGCGAATGATTTGAAACCAGGTTCTGGTATAGGTTTATATATATTAAAAGAGAGTTTAAATAAACTCAATGGCGAAATTAACTTACAAAGTAAAGTTGGAACTGGTACATCATTCTTTCTTAAAATTCCCGCTTTAGAGACGATTAATTAAATATTGCAATTCAGTATTTGTAGAAATAGAATTACCTATTAAAACATGATGAGCTATTGAAAAAATAGTATAAACGGCAAAAAATAGGGGTTTTATTCTACATATAAGGTAATTAGTATAGCAACTAATATAAATTATATTAGTTTTACTACCATTATTTAAATTACATTATTGACAAACAAACTTGCCTTCAGCTTAGGCTGAAGTTACTTTATGATCTCACATAAGCACAAAGTTATTTTTATCCATATACCCAAATGTGCTGGGTCTAGTGTGGAAAGTTATTTTGGTGTAAAACCTTTTAACTGGGAAGAACCAAACTACGAAAACTTAACAGGGTGGTGTCCAGAAAGAAAAATTCATTTACACCATGCAACAGCAAGCCAGCTATTAGATTTGGAGCTTGTCTCAAAAGAGACTTGGGATGAGTACTATAAATTTACAATAGTTAGAAACCCATGGTCTAGGGCAATGTCTGATTACTATTGGGTTCAGAAAGATTGCAAAGTGAGGGGTACATTCAGCAGCTTTATTAATAAACATGCTCCTTTTAAAAAGCATTTAACTTATCCACCAAAAAACAAGCACTTTCGGGGAGATCATCTATACCCCCAATCTTCTTACTTAAAATGCAAAGATGGTAACTTGTTGGTAGACGATATTATTAAATTTGAGAATCTACGGCAGGGATTCGAAGGTATTTGTGAAAAATTAAACTTACCAAGTTCGAAACTCCCGCATAAAAAAAAGCGCTCAAAGAAAAGGTTTGAGCATTATTCTCATTTCTTCTGCAGAAAGAAGCATAGGTTAATCTCAGAGAAATACAAAGAAGACATTGTCTCATTTGGCTATCAATTCGATAATCGCAATAAGCAGAAAAACATTATACATAGTCTAAAGTACTCAATGGTGAAACTCTACGATAGTTCACAAAGAGGGTATTATAAGCATTTTAAGTAGTAGTTCAAGCTTTTAACTGTTGGAGTTAGTAACTATTCAAACTTAAAACCATTTACATTCTCTTGAATGATTTCTGTTTCGCGGACTGTATCTACTTGTATGTTTTTTAGGTTTACATTCTCTACGTGTTCTTCTTCTTCGGCTAATATTCTTGCAATAAATTGAACATCAGCGGCTTTCACATTCTTCATTGAGATGTTTTTGATAGGTGTTAAACGGCGTTCATAGGTAGGTACCAGATCGCGCCATTGGTAAAGTACATCTGTTTCAATTCCCAAAACTCCCTTGTCAATTTTACCACATTTAATGTCTTTCACCTGGATGTTAGACACGTATCCCCCACGTCTTTCATTGGTTTTAATAAATAGTAAATGATTGAGTTTTGCCCCTTCTTCTACCTCGCAATTTTCCATATATACATTTTCTACTCCGCCAGATAATTCACTACCAATCGCCAAAAGTTGATGCCCGTTTTTTACCAGACAGTTTCTAATTACCACATTTTTGGTTGGCATGTTAAGTCTCCATGCATCTTGGTTTCGCCCAGATTTAACAGCAATGGCATCATCACCCTGATCAAAAATGCAGTTTTCTATGAGCATATTTTGGCTCATCTCTGGATCAACTCCATCGTTATTATGGCCATGTGCAAACACTTTTACTCCTCTAATAATTACATCTTTAGACATAAATGGATGTATTACCCAGAAAGGACTGTTTTTAATACTGATGTTTTCTAGCAGCACATTTTCGCATCGGTTAAATTGTATAAATTGAGGTCTAAAGTTCGCTGTATCGTTCACCATCTGCCTTTCTTCAACGGGAACATCTTTAGCAGCCATGTCATATAGTATTTTAAGGTTCTCCATATGCGCTTTGGGTCTAGCAAACCAAACTTTCCATGTATCCATTTTAGCTTGTAACTCCCCCTCTCCTGTTATAGCCACATTCTCACACTCAAAAGCATAAATTAGTGGAGAATAATTAAAGCACTCCATACCTTCCCAAGTACTCTGCACTGCTGGTAGGTAATCAGCTGGATTTTCAGAAAATAATAGTGTGGCACCTTTCTCTAAATGCAAATTAGTATTGCTTTTAAGATGAACTTTGCCAGTAAGCCACTCTCCTTCAGGTATTACTACTACACCACCTCCAATTGTGTTTGCTTTGTTAATCGCATCTGCTATGGCTTTTGTTGTAGCCTCTTTGTTGCCTTGTTTTGCCCCAAAATCTGTGATTAATATCTTTTCACACTGGCTAAAGTCTGGTGTTTTTATGGCGGGCATCTCAAAAGGAGCTTCTACTTTAATTTCGGTTATAATAATTTCTTTTGGTGTCTCTTTACAAGCAGAAATAAATATAGAACATAGAATAAAAAGCGAAAATAAAATTCTAGACATAACAGTTGCTTATTGTTTAAAAAAAATGCCCCTCTATTTTTAGGTGATTTTGGATGTGACCCAATTACAAAATCTCGATACATATCTACTCAAATCTATAACTAGATTATCTTGAAAGTGTACTAGGCTAGTCTGGTAAAATTTAGATAATAAACTAATGAGATCATTAATGGAAGAAGTTACATGATTCTTACCTCTTGTGAATTATTATAACCAAGCTTTTAAATTCTTTTATATTGTATATTACATTTAATGTGACATTAAGTTTTGTTAACAATGTACAGTCTAATTTATAACACCATGTAGAGCGTTACTCACCAAAACAATAAATTTATTAATATCTGTGAATAGAGAATGAGATTTATACCTAAAAACTATCTCTCTAAATCAGATTAAACTCCAAGCTTATTAGAATCATTATGAGAAAACCTTTACAGCTTTCCATTCTATTTATTGGCTTCAATTTATATAGTTATGCTCAACCGACTGGATACAACTTCATGCAAACCATTGAAGTAGACCACACTAAAGTAGCAGGTGACCTTACTCAGTTTCCACTTTTAATTAGTGTAATAGAAGATGATTTAAAGCATGTAGACAATGGTGGCAATATTGAAGAAGCAAATGGCTACGATATCATTTTTACCAGCGACGACCAATCTACGATTTTAGACCACCAAATAGAAAAATATGATCCAGCTACAGGCGAGTTAGTTGTTTGGGTAGGTATTCCTACTTTAAGTAGTAGCTCTAATACTAGTATTGAAATGTATTATGGTAATAGTTCTATCGCAACAGACCCTTCTACCACAGATGTGTGGGATAGTAATTTCGAAAGAGTTTTACATTTAGATAGTGTAACAGATGGAACAGTAAATGGATTAGATGGCACTAACAATGGTTCAAGCAGTACAAGTGGAATAATTGGTAATGGTCGATATTTTGATGGAGTAAATGATTATATCTCAGTAAATAATCAAACTCCTTCTACTTTTACGATCTCTGCATGGATAAATCCTACTTCTCTCGGTGCAAATGCGAATGCCTTTGCATATGGAGGCTCTGGCATTATTTGGTCAGACTTTTCTGGTTGTGCTGATGATATGATTCCTATAGCTTTAAGAAATAACCGTCTTGCTTTTGGAGATGGAGGTGGATGTGCTTATGACAATTTAGAAATTAGCACAGTTTCGGTTTCGACTTCTAATTGGTACTTTGTAGCAGTTACAAGAGATGGTAGCGATGGTTCAAAAGAATTGTATATTAATGGTGAGTTGAAAGGAAGCTCTGCTGGTACAGGAACTCAATTATTAGACGATAACACAGAAATACATATTGGTGGTAATACATTGGATAGCAGATACTTTAATGGCCTAATAGATGAAACAAGATTTTCAACTATAGTAAGATCGTCTGACTGGCTACTAACTGAATACAACAACCAACTAGATCCATCGTCTTTTTACACCTTTACAGATTTATCTTTATTGCCAGTAGAATTAATCTCTTTCGATACAGAGATGATCGGTAAGACTCCAAAAATATCATGGATAACAGCCAAGGAGACTAACAACAAGCATTTTGAGCTATTGAGATCTTACGATGGCAAAGATTGGGATAAGGTTACAATTATCGATGGAGCAGGAACTACCAATAATAGAAGTAGCTATTCTTATTCAGATAAAAGCCTTTGTAAATTTAATGACAAAGTATATTATATGCTTAAGTTAGTAGATAATGATGGCAGTTTTAGATACTCAAATGTAAAGTATATTCAAACTTTGCGAGACAATAAAGAAGTGTTCGTTTATCCAAATCCTGCATATTCTAATATATTTATAAATATGGTAAGTGATGCCACATACAATGTTAAATTAAGTAGTATTCAAGGAAATGTAGCATTTGAGAAAACATACCACTTAAATAATTCTGTAATTGATGTTAGCAATTATCCTTCTGGTATCTATCTAATTAAAATTCAGGATATAAAAACATTAGAAACTTTAAAGAATGAAATCATCATGATTAAGTAAAATCATATTTATCCAATAAGTCGAGTTACCTAAAAGCTTGAAATATAAACTTACTTATGTTTCAAGCTTTTATTTTTTGTATTCTTTTTTTCAAATTTTTTAAAGAAACAAGAGTGCTATTTCCATTTTTATACTCTTATATAAAACCAATAGCAATGTTTTAACAAAGTGAATTATACTATTACCAATTCTATATTTTAATCTCTAGCTCAATCTTCTGCGATAACTCCCCCCCTCCTGCGTTCTTTACAATAGATTATCAAAACAAATGTTACAATAAGGTAAAAAATATAATAAATCCAATAATCAATAGCGACCTTAAAAACCAAATAAAAGCCAAAGATCAACGCATGAAAACTACCTTAACAATAGATACTTACGATGCTTTTATATCATATGGCAGAAATGAAAGTAAGGCGTTGGCAATTCGATTAAAAAAGAAACTAGAAGAAAAAAATTATCGGGTTTGGTTAGATCAGGATGATATTGAATTGGGTGTAGACTTTCAAAAACGTATTGACTCTGGCATTGCCAAGTCTCATAATTTTATATATTTAATTGCCCCCCACGCAAACCGCTCAACATTTTGTAGAAAAGAAGTCGAACTAGCACTACATTATAGTAAGCGAATAATTCCCATTTTACATGTTGAGCGCAATCTAGACATATTACATCCAAAAGTTGCTGAACTGAACTGGTTGTACATGCGTGAGGCTGAAGATCAAAATATTCCATTAGAAAAATGGGAACCAATAGATGATTTTAAACATGGTGTAGAACAGCTTTCTACACTTATCGAAAAGGGAAAACAATTTGTTTTTGAGCATACAAGACTACTCAATCAAGCACTTTATTGGGAAGAAAATCAGCGTAGCCCACTCCATTTGCCAGTGGGTAAAGATCGCGATAAAGTAGAAAAATGGCTGCTATCAACACTTAGAGAAGAAGTACCTTGCCTACCTTCTGCATTGCATTGTGAGTATATTTCTGAAGCTCGCAAGAATGGAGAAAATATGATGACCGATGTTTTTATTGCTTACGACAATAAAGACAAAGCTTATCGCAAAAAAATCAATCATTCTTTAATGAGAAATGGCTTTACCACGTGGGTAGACCAGTCTGATATTAAAGTTGGAGACTCCTATGAAGACGCTATTTTCGAAGGTATTCAGCAAGCGAATAATCTCATCTTTTTAATTTCTCCACACTCTGTCAAGTCAGAGTTTTGTTTAAGAGAATTAGACCATGCACTTTCATTTAATAAAAGGGTAATTCCTTTAATGGTAGAGCTAGTAGAAGACTATGAAATTCCTGATAGCATCAGGTATATTCAGCATATCAACTTTACCAATAATGATGAAAACAGAAAGCTGAGATCTACCAAAGACAAAACGGATTACGAAAAAGACATTGATGAGCTAATCGCTCAGCTAAGAGAAGATGAAAATTACATTCTTAAACACAAACAGTTTTTAGTGCAAGCAGTCCGCTGGCAAAGTCTAGATTGTACAGATAGTATTTTGCTACGTGGCTTTAATCTCGAAGAAGCAGAAGGTTGGCTAAAAGCTGGTTTAAGAAGAGGGGAACACTTACCTACCCAATTACATCAAGATTTTATAGCTGCAAGTAAGGCTAAAGTTGGCCAGCTAAAAACTGAGGTTTTTATATCTTATTCGAGAAAAGATGCTGATTTTGCCAGAAGACTTAATAACAAACTGCAAGTGTATGGCAAAACTACTTGGTTCGACCAAGAGAGTATTGCTGATGGAAGTGACTTCGAAAAAGAGATTTTAAATGGTATTGAAAGCTCAGATAACTTTCTATTTATTATTTCACCAGATTCTATCGAGTCTGAATTTTGTGAGCGAGAAGTTTTATTTGCTTCTGAATTAAATAAAAGATTTATACCTGTTGTTTGGCGTAAAACAGATGAAACAAAGATTCCTGAATCTTTGAAAAAAGTGCAGTGGATAGATTTCGAAGGAAAGGACTTTGAAGCCACTTTTGGCAAATTGGTTTTTACGCTAGATACAGATAGAGAATACGTACAAAGCCATACCAAATGGCAACGAAGAGCTTCTGAATGGGCAGAAAGAGAAAAGAGTGAGGATTTATTATTAAGAGGAAAGGAATTAGACGTTGCGCGTGCGTGGTTAGAATCGGCACAAGAAGAAAAGAAACAGCCTGCTCCTACTGGCTTACATCAGCACTATATTCATGCGAGTGAAGATGCCAAGTTAGTGCTTCTTAAAAAAGAAGACGAGCGTAAAAAAGAAATGGATCGTATTCTTCAAGAAAAGAGAGAGGAGGAAATTAAGCGATTAGAAAAAGAAAGGGCTTCCAGAAAACAACGTAGACTTATTTACTTACTGCTTTTCTTGTTCTTAGCCACTGTTGGGCTTAGTATTTTGGCATACTTTAAAAGTGCAGAAGCGGCTAAAGAAGCAGCACTAGCAGAAAAAGCCGCAATTGAAGCAAAACTGCAAAAAGAAGAAGCCGAGCGGCAAAAAATAGAAGCAGAAAAACAACGTGCAGAAGCTGAAAGGCAAAGACTTGAAGCCGAGCGGCAAAAAGTGAAAGTCGATTCAGCATTAGATATAGCTTTGCAGCAATTTATGCGAGCTGAATATGAAAAAGAAGAATCAGATTCTTTAAGAAAACTAGCTGAAGTAAAGCGACAAGAAGCCGAAATCCTTAAAGACAGAGCCAATAAAAACAGTAAAGAGGCAATGGCACAAAAACGACTTGCCGAAAAAAATGCGCAAGAAGCCGAAGACTATGCAAAGCGGTTAAATGATGTTTCGGAAGCGCTGTCGTTAGTTTCGTATATGGCAGAGAAGAGTTTGGCAGTAGACGACCCCACTACAAAAAGTTTGATAGCACTGCATGCTAGAAAAATCCATCGAGATTACCAAGGTCCGAAATTCGACCCTGATATTTATAATGCATTGTATGATGCGACAAAAGCTATTAAAGAATTAGAATACAATGTATTTACTGTGTTTGATGATCGCACAACCATTTCGAGTTTAAAAACGATAGATAATCAATGTTTTATAACTGGCTATAATGGTGAAATGGGCATCTGGGAATGGGATACCACAAACAACATTTTGGGTAAGAATAAAAAGTCTGTTTATACCAGACCAACCTTATTTAGTGCTAAAACAAAGTCGGCTAAGATTACTAAGAAGTTTTTCAACGATGCATTAACTGTTTCTCCAGATAGAGCATGGGCGGCATTCGCCAATGAAGATGAAAACAGTGTTTATTTATATCAGCTCTCAAAAAATAAAGAAACAAAGTTACTAGCACATGCTTCTGCAGTAACTAGTGTTGCTTTTTCTTATTCGAGTCAAAAACTGTATTCAGCCTCTTTAGATGGAAAAATATATGAGTGGGATGTAGCAAGTAAAACTTCTAAACTTTTACTGGAACACAGCCAAGGTATTAGGGCTTTAGGAACACTACCAAATGGAGACGTACTTTTTCTAGATGCAAAAGGGAAACTATATGCAAAGTCTCCTTTAGAGAATAAGAAAGCTAAAATGCTTTACTCAGACCTGTTATCTGATATAGGCACCAGCTTAACAGTTAATAATGAGGGTAATCTAGTGGCAGCAGGTTTTGCAAGTGGTAAGATTGTACTCTTAGATTTTGAAAAAGCAAACGAAGGAATACACTACCTCTATGGCCATAAAGGAGTGGTAAAAGACATTACTTTTTCTGATGATGGACAGTTTTTAGCGTCAGTGAGTTTAGATGGAAAAGTGTTGCTGCGCCATTTGTCTTCACTAGATAACAAACCCCGCGAGATGCACGACGATTTTAGTTTTTCTCAATCAATTGCCTTTACACCAAATAGCCAGTATCTGCTTGTAAGTAACCAGTCTAAGCTAAGGGCATACCCTGTAGATATGGATATGATGGCAGAAAATCTATGTGAGCAATTGAACAGAAAAACTTTCACGAAAGATGAATGGCAAAAATTCGGCTTAAAGATGTTAGATTATGAAACAATCAAAATTTGTGAATAAAGTAAACTGTAATAGCAGCTTTTGTTTGTGGGTGTTGTTAAGCCTTTTGCTTTTTAGCAGCAAACTTATAGCACAAAACCAAAGTAGTGTGCAAGCCTATGAGCAAGCACAATTTGACTACCAGAATGGTAAAGTATTTAAAGTGCTAAAGCTGGAAAATCACATCGATAATCTACCAAATTATTTAAGAGATGATGCCTATTATCTACTGTTTAGCAGCTATGTGCAGACTCAGCAAGATAGTATGGCCTATGCCTCTATGCAAAAGCTTTTACAAGAAAACCCAGATATAGACCCGACCAACGAGGATGAAAAATTTCGATATTACTACCAAATGTTTAGAGCTACTCCGCGTGAAATTGGAGTAACAGTTGGGCAAAATTTGCACAAAGCAAAAACCAATGTATCTAAAAATAACAAAGGCTTTAGCATAGCCTTGGTACACAACCAATACTTAAATCAAAGACTGATTTTATTTAAGAACCTTATCTACACTGAAAGACATCAAACACTTAGGTTAAGAACAGGCAAATACAATATACCGGGTACTTATATTGGACAAGATAATATTGACCAAACATTAGCCGATACATATGGAGTAGCTGCTAAAAATTACCCAACAGATATTTATCATCTATCGGGCGATACCTACCCTACCTTTTTAGAGTTTGCGTCGGGTATACAATGGAATATAATTTCTAAAAACCGTTTTCAATTATTTATTAAAGGTGGCTTGGCAGTTAACTACTTAATTGAAAACACATTTGACAATGGTGAAATCTACGAATGGCAAATTGAATACACCGATAATAATGGTCAATTGGAGCCTTCTTTCCCTTTAGAGAGTCCTACCTCAGTTGCAGAAGCCCAAGATGCAGAACATGCTAAGCTATTTAATATCCACTACTTGGCAGGTGCAGGAATACGATATAAAATTAATGATGGTGTAATATTTTTAGAAGGCCGTTGGCAGCAAAGTATTTTACCACAAGAGGTCACATTTAGTAGCGACTCCGACAATTTCGATGAGATTCTCAACCAGTTTAACAAGCAAACACTCACGTTTCAAACCAGAACGCTTACATTCTCATTCGGCTATCTGTTTTCTATACAACACTTTAGTAAGTTGAAGAAGTAAAGGTTTTAATAATTAGGTTACTATCCACAATTAATCTCTATCCCATAATTAAATATGGCATTTTCTTTAATCGTTATCCACAATTCTATTAAATCAGAATCTTCTGTATATTCATTATTTTCACATCTGTTCCCTATAAAATAAAGAAAGTATTCTGTAGTGTTGCCAGAGTCATGATAATTCGGAGTACTGAATATTTCTAATAAACATTGTTTTGACATCCCCTTTAACTCATCTCCATCCATAAATATGGACAAATATTTTAATCTTAATTCCTTACATCCAATAGTATCTTGTTGCCATTCAATAGCTAGTGAATCTGATAAATTATAATTTTTGAAACAGTCTGAATGAGTTTGAGCAAAAACATCGAGTGAAAAAGCTAATGTAAACCAAAACAGAAAATAAAATTTGTAAATCATAACTCTTACATAAAAGTTAACTTCTTGAGCTAAACTGTTTAAAGGTTTTATATCCGCTATAAATTAGTATCAAACTTAAAACTAATAGAAAAATGCTCAATATGTTTTCTATTAAACCAAATGGTGATTCTATGGGCTCTT
Organism: Chondrinema litorale; assembly: GCF_026250525.1. Taxonomy (GTDB): domain Bacteria; phylum Bacteroidota; class Bacteroidia; order Cytophagales; family Flammeovirgaceae; genus Chondrinema; species Chondrinema litorale. The sequence goes on along the minus strand of NZ_CP111059.1, from coordinate 19,060 downwards.
CAATATAATTTTGATTCAAAGGAGGAAAACCAACGCCGCCAGAAAGTTCCTCCATTGATGTAACAAACATTTTTAAGTTGAAAACTGAGAGCATTAGTAAAAGGAGTGAAGCTAAAAAAATTAAATCTATAGTTAAGTCGGAGTAATTACTTTTTAATACTCTTATAAAATACACTCCAAACATCAAAAACACTCCGATCGGAATAGCGACATATAAATTATTGATAACATAATATGCATCATGAATTTGTATAGAAATTGATGAATTTAAGCTAAAAACATCTTTGTCAAGAATCACTGCAATCAGTATTAATACGAATGTAATTGTACTCGCTAACCAGATTATTTCTTGTTTGTTCAATTTTGATACTTTATGTGTTTTAAATTTAATAGCACAACCACTTTCTTCCTCAAATATTTTTATCTTAAATCTATTCTATTTAATCTTATAAAAAGATAAAATATATCTCAACTTCTGGAACTAAATAGGCACAAAAGCAGTATTGTATTTTTTACTTACTGACTTACTGGCACTTTATGCTATGGAAAATCAAAAACACTACCTCGCTGCTATTGGCGCCTTTGTTTTATGGGGAGTTTTTGCCATCCCCTTAAGAACACTAAAAGACTTTAGTCCTGGAGAAATTCTGTACTTTAGAATCTTTTTTTCAGCACTCTTTCTCACCATCTTTTTACTTAGTTTTAAAAGATCTTCTATAAAACAAGACTGGTATTACTTTAAAAGTCTTGAAAAGAAGAAGCGAATGAGTGTGGTTTGGTTAACACTCTTTGGAGGTATTTTGCTTACGCTTAACTGGCTCATTTTTATACACATTGTAAATAACATCAATGTGAAAACAGCCTCTTTTACCTACTTAATGTGTCCGGTAATTACAGCAGTTTTAGGAGTCGCCATTCTTAAAGAACACCTCAATAAGATGCAATGGCTAGCTGTTTTTATATGTATTATTAGCTGTGCTTTAATAGGTATGAGTTCTTTCGAAGAACTGAGCTATAGTTTTATTACAGCTTTAACTTATGCTTTGTACCTAATTACACAAAGAAAAAATCAAGGGTTTGATAGAATGGTGATGTTAGCTATTCAGATATATTTCTCACTATTTATTCTATCCTTAAGTATTAATCTGTTGCTAGATAGTGCTCCGGCTTCTTTTACATTTTATGGAACAATCTCAGCAATTGCCATTCTGTTTACCATATTGCCATTGTTCTTAAACTTATATGCACTAAATAAAGTGAACTCAACCACTGTGGGTATTTTACTTTACATCAACCCATTAATGAATTTTATGTTGGCGTTCACTTTCTTTAATGAAGAGCTCAATATCCAACAGTTAGTAGGTTACTCAATCATTTTTGTGGGTTTATTCCTATTCAATTTTAAACATATCAGAAAATTACAAACCCGATTTGCCAGATAGCAATTAGGTTTTTAAAACATAAAAAGAAAGCTTAATCGGTAATGGTTAAGCTTTTTTTAATCGTAGAATGGAACATTGTCTAAAACTGATAAGATTAATTTCTCATCTCGAAAGTTTAAGTTTATCAAATTCATATTGCTGATTTCCATAAGGGCAAGCTTACCATTGTTTATTCTCACACCAAGCTGTTTTACATTTGGCAATTTGCCCAAAGTATAATGTGCTGCATAGCCAGATTGATCTTCTGTGGAAATTGTATCCTTAATTACCTGATCGCCATTTATATAGACGCTTAGCAAATCATTTTTAAAGCCGACTTCTACAAATAAATAAAGTGAATCTTTGGCAAATAGGCTGTTAATATGCTCAGATTTACTTCTGTTTGAATAATCTGAATAGTTGATTTCAACATCATATTTAACACGATCATCCATTTGGTTTAATCCATTTTTTTCGTGTTGGCAATGAGTAAGGAAACTTGCCAAAAGTATAATTACAAACTTGAAATGAAGTAATTTTTTCATGAATGCATTTTCAATTTATTTATCTTCTCTGAATGTAGCTAATAGAAAAATATGCCGATTTCTATCTAAAAAGCCACATAATAAACATTTTTCTCTGCGTTGAGAATGGGACTCAATAACAGTAATTACTACAAAAAAATAAGTGTTTAGTAAAATCTTTCTACCCCCATAAATTATTTTAAAATGAAAAAGATAGCACTTACTCTTTTGTCAGCTCTTACTCTTCTAGCTTGTTCAGATAAAAAGATGCCTGAATCTACTGATACACAAAGCTTAGAAGTGCACAATGCAAATAGTGTGAGTTCATTGGAGAAAACTGAGTCAACTCAATCAAATGAAACAGCTCCTTCAGCTGATAATTTTATACTAGATAATTTACTTGAGTTTGATTCTGAAGAAGAGTTAAAGCAAAAATACGGAGATAATGTAGTAGGTGAAGTTGAATCTAACCCAGATAGTGATTACCATTTTACAATACTATTTCCTGATACAAAAAACCAAGTGAATATTTATTGGGCAGATGAGGCGACTAAAACCACATTGTCTCACATTCTAATTACTGAGAAGGGCACAGATTGGAAAACCACAGAAGGAATTACCATTGGTACAGGTGTAAAAGAGCTTGAAAAATTAAATGAAAAGCCATTTTCTTTTTCTGGATTAGACGGCTATTATCCGGGAAAAATAGATTGGCAAGAAGGCTATTTTTCTAAAAAGAAAATGAGTGGTAGTTTAGAATATCCAACGAAGATGTTCCAGACGAATTTGCCGGTCTATTAGGTGAAGACATGATAGAAAGCTCTTCAGACTTAGCTCAAAAAGCAGATTTAACCCTACGACTTATTGAAATTTAGAAGTAAGTAGCAGCCTTATAATAAAAGAATCATTTAAATTATAGGACTACCCCTCTAAATCTCAGGACGTAACTAGCGTATGTACGGCCCTAATAGTTAATTAATCATAAACATAATTATGGAATTGGTTTTATAGTAACAATTTCACCAAAACTCTTTATCCATTTAATAGTTACTTTACCCTCTTTATCAATGGTTCTATACTTTTGTAATTCTCCTTGTTCCGAATCTGGATAATCAAAATATATCACCAAGTTATTCCTAATAAAAACTGCCTCATTTATTAAACCTGAATACCTATCTTTAACAAAGAATTTATATTTCCTCTTACCTGTTTTTTCCCAATTAGAAACAATTGCCCCATTATTATTTTCAATCCAATTAACTGCTTGTATACTATCAATATTTAAAAGACAAATACTTCTATTAAATATATGGTCATCTATAAAATCATATTCAATTATTCCTCCTCCTTCAATTTTAATACTTTTAGATATGGTATTGAGAGAATCAATTTTCTTAAACCCCTTATTAACTAGATCATTAATTGAGATATTTAATGGAGGGGTCAATATATTATTATCATTTAAATCTGTATTCTTTTTACAAGAACAAATAATTATTATTAATAGTAACACAAAGTTTATTTTGATTAGACATTCTTTCATCTCATTAATTTTCTTAAGCCAAAATTTCCCTCAAATCTAAAAAATTCAGTAATTGAAAAAACAAAACACCTCCAAATTGAAGGTGTTTTAGAAAATACACGATATGTAAAAACGCTATCGCGATAAACTCTACTTACTACTCAGAATATCAATAATTTCGTTCCAAGGTTTTACTTTGTTTGCACTTGCCCATTCTTGCCACATGGCTTGCATTTCATTTACTTTATCTGGTATCTGTGCAGCTAGATCGTGTTGCTCAGAACGGTCTGCATCTATGTCGTACAATTCCCAATGGTTACTGTCTTTATCTTTCCATTTCATTACCAATTTATATTTGCCTAGCCTTACCGCTTTGTTGCCTTCGTGTTCCCAAAAGATAGGTTTTTCGTGAATGTTGGCTTTTGCTCCTTTTATTATTGGCAATAGACTTTCCCCTTGCATGGGTGGAATATTAGAATTTTGGCTGTAAGTAGCTCCGCTTAAGTCTACCAATGTCGCCATAATATCTGGTAAAAAGCCATATTGTTTCACCTTGCTACCTTGCTTGGCTTGATCGATTCCCGCAGGCCAGTGCACGATGAGCGGAGTAGAAATTCCACCTTCGTGTATGTAATGCTTGTATTCTCTAAAAGGTGTGTTAGAAGCATTTGCCCAACTTTGTCCATAGGTTAAGAAAAAGCCCTCTCTCGTTTCTAACAAATCTGCCGAACCCCCACCGAGCATCCCACCTTCTGCACAAGCACCATTATCATCTAAAAATATAATGAGTGTGTTATCCAGCTTATTTGTTTCTTTTAAGTAGTTAATCAGTTTGCCTACATTCTGGTCCATCCGATCAATTTGAGCGGCATAAATTGCCATGCGCAAAGCCATTTCTTCTCGCTTTTCTTTAGGCAAGCTTTCCCACTCTTTACCATCTTGCGGACTCAATTCCCACTGGCTATCTATTAGCCCTAATTCTTGCTGGCGCTTGTAACGCGCTTCTCTCAGTTTCGCCCAACCTTCCAGATATTTATTTCTGTACTTATCGATTTCTTCTTTGGGTGCTTGTATAGGCCAGTGCGGCGATGTATATGCCAGATACAAAAAGAAAGGTGCTTCTTTGGTTTCGCCAATAAAATCTATCGCCTTTTTAGTAAATGCATCGGTGGTATAGAATTGCTCATCACTAATTTCTATTTGCTCATTTTGTTCTGTAATCCCTCTCGGATGCACCGGTTTAAAGTAATTACTCGCTCCGCTTAGTATACCATAATACTTATCAAAACCTCTTTGTAACGGCCATTGCGTGCTGTCTTCCATGCCTAAATGCCACTTGCCAGACATAAGTGTAGTATAACCCGCATCGCCCAAAACCTCAGCAATGGTTCTGGTATTTTGATTCAAAGAACCCTGATACTCTGCGAAACCATAGTTGTGCCCAGTGGGATTTCCCGGTGGGTTGGTCATGTGCCCAATACCTGCTTGATGCGGATAAAGTCCAGTAAGCAAAGATGCTCTTGTAGGGCAACATCTGGCTGTATTATAGAACTGGGTAAACTGTAAGCCATTTTTTGCCAAATAATCTAGGTTGGGCGTGTTAATTTCTCCACCATAGCAACCCAGATCGGAATAACCCATATCATCAGACATAATCAATATAATGTTGGGCTTTTCTGCTTTGCTCTCGCTTTCTGGTAAATTGGAAGATTGACAGGCTCCAGCCATCAATACAATGGATAAGTATCGGATTAGCTGAAACCTGTATTTATGTATAGTAGTTAAGATTGTCACAATTTCAATTTTTCATTTTCTATTTACTGCTTTAATTATTTATGGCTTTGGAAGCACATGGTTTGCCATTGCCCAATCTTGCCACATACTATCTAGCTCTTGTACCACTTCTGGATGTTGTTCTGAAACATCATTCGTCTCAGATCTATCTCCATCAATTTCGTACAATGCCCATGGTGTATTTCCATCTAGTTTCACGAGTTTCCATTCTGGAGTTCTCACATAACGGCCTCCTTCGTGCTCGTTAAATAATACTGGATGCCCATCTCTTTGCTTGCCTTCGAAAACCGCTTTTAAGCTTTTACCTTGCAATGGTGTAATCTGATTCCCATTAAATGTACTTGGATATGCTGCTTCTCCTACATCTGCAAAAGTTGCCATAAAATCCATTACATGACCAATTTGTGTAGAAATGCTTCCTTTCTCGGCAGTAATTCCTTTTGGCCAGTGAGCAATCATAGGTGTGTGAATTCCACCTTCGTAAGATTCCATTTTCCAATAGCTAAATGGGGTGTTGGCTACATTTGCCCAACGCTGTCCGATTGAGGCAAAACTAGTTTGAGGGCCAGGCATCACATCTTTGTTCACCGGATAAGCTATTTCTTCTCCATCTCTAGTCTGACCAGGTCTATCGAAACCAGGACCATAACGCATACAATCTTCTGGGCTAGCTCCATTATCACTTAAGAAAACAATCAATGTATTATCCATCTCTCCTGTTTCTTGAAGGGTTTTAATAATTCTGCCAATACCTTGATCCATTCTATCGATCATAGCTGCGTGTACTGCCATTGCTCTGGCATCCCATTCTTTATCTGGGTTATCGTCCCAAGCCAAATCATTTTTCCAACGTGGAGTTAATTTATATTTTGTTGAATCTAAAATGCCGTTATTCACCAACCTCTTGTAGCGAGATTCACGAATTACATCCCAACCCACTTTGTAGGTTTCCTCATACTTGGCAATGTCTTCTGGCAAAGCATGTAATGGCCAGTGAGGTGCAGTATGCGCTACATATAAAAAGAATGGCTTATCTTCTTTGCTAAATTCTTTGATGTATGCCGAAGCAGTATCGTTAATCGCATCTGTGTGGTAATAGTTTTCTGGAACTTCAGTAACAGGCTCAGTACCATTTACCAAGCTAAATGGATCGAAGAAATCCACCACACCCCAAATGTTTCCATAGTATTTTTCGAAACCTCTATTTACCGGATATTGATCTAAAGGCGAAAATTTAGGATGAGAAGTCTGGTGATTTAGCCAAGCCATTTGCTTCTCAGGAGTATCTTGCACCACGGTGTTAGATACGTGCCATTTGCCCACCATACCTGTGTGGTAACCTGATTCTTTAAGCACCTCAGCCAATGTTACAGATGTTTCTACCAAGTGACCTCTGTAACCATCTTTGCCAGTCTCAGTAGTCATATGCCCAATACCTGCTTGATGGTTATACAAACCAGTTAACAAGGAGGCTCTTGTCGGGCAGCATCTAGAAGTATTATAAAACTGGGTAAATCTTAAACCGTTTCCAGCTAACCAGTCTAAGTTAGGAGTTTCAATTTCGCCACCATAGCAGCCCAAATCTGAAAAGCCTAAATCATCTGCCATTATTAAAATGATATTAGGTCTTTCTGAAACTTCTTCTGCGGTAGTTTTTTGTTCTTCCTTGTTACAAGAGAACAATAACATTCCAATCAACATAGTGGCAACTTTTAGCACAAATGGCTTGGCAACACTACTTGATGTAAATTTGCTAATGATTGTCATTACTTATTTTATAATTATAGGTTTGAATTTGGAATTAGCTGTATAGAAGTAAAGAAAGCAGGCTGTACTTCAAACCAAATATAAAGACAACCTGCTTCTAATTATTCTTATTCGTTGATGGAGTTAATCACTGCTTCATTTGCTTTCTTCACTTTTGCTTCGTCTATTTTGATCACTTTTCTATCATAAGTCATCAAACCGTTTACTTCTACTTCAACGTCTGTTGTTTGAGTATAAATGGCAGCAGAAAAACCAGATTTTGCTAAATTTTCTAATTGCTTCGCATATTTTACATATTCTTTAGTCACCTCTTCCGAGTTTTTAAACTGAACATAGCCCCAGTTTCTATCTGGAACCCATAAGTGGTCGTCTAAAGCCAAACCGATACCACCATACTCGCCTAAAACAGTGGCTCTTTGCGCATCATACAAATACATTTCTGGTGCAGGGTAGTTATGTAAGTCAAGCATGTCACCCACACGGAAATGGTTACCACCACTAGCAGGGTTTACCAATCTTGAAGGATCATAATCTTTCGTCCATTTTACAATCTCTTCAGTTTTAAACTGTCCCCAACCTTCGTTAAATGGCACCCAGCAAACTATACTCGGGTAAGAATAGAAAGCATCCATAATTTCTTTCCACTCTGTGCGGTAGATCGCCTCAGATGCTGCTGTTCTTTGCAATTCATTCCCATCAAAATATTTTCTATTTTGCCAAATTGGAAAAGCATCGCCATTAGGCATATCTTGCCATACCAAAATGCCTAATTTATCACAGTGGGTATACCATCTAGCAGGCTCTACTTTTACGTGTTTACGAATCATGTTAAAGCCAAAATCTTTGGTCTTTTTGATGTCGTAAGCCAAAGCTTCATCAGTTGGTGCTGTGTATAAACCATCTGGCCACCAACCCTGATCAAGCGGGCCAAATTGGAAATAGTCTTTGTTGTTTAATTGCAGCCTTACAATGCCTTTATCATCGCGTTTGGTAGAAATTTTACGCATAGCAAAATAGCTTTTTACCATGTCAGTCACTTTGCCATTGCTGATGAGTGAAATTTCTAAGTCGTATAAATTAGGAGATTCCGGACTCCATAGTTTAGGTTCTTTTAAAGTAATTGCCGCTTCTTGTCCTAATGCCACTTTTTCTGTGGTAAGCACTGTTGCTCCATCTTTAACCTTTATCTCAATTAAATCGCCATATTCTTCGTCGGTAGTTTCGAATGAGAAAAACACAGTGTTTTGGTCGATGTCTGGAGTAGTTTTGATGTAAGCAATTGACTTCTCAGCAACTGGCTCAATCCATACAGTTTGCCAGATTCCGGTAACTGGTGTATACCAAATACCTTCAGGCTTTTTAACTTGTTTGCCTCTTGGCTGTGGTCCCTGATCTGATGGATCCCAAACTTTTACCACTAACTTCTGAGAACCAGAATTTAAGAAAGGAGTAATGTTAAATGAGAAAGGTGAATAACCACCTTCGTGCGTGCCTATTTTTACATCGTTTAGCCAAACTTCTGCTCTCCAATCTACAGCACCAAAGTGTAATAAAACATCTTTTTTTGCCCATGCTCTAGGCACAGTAAAAGTTCTGCTATACCATAGTTCGTTTTCTTTGTCTACTCTTTTTTGCACACCAGAAAGGCTCGATTCCACTGCAAATGGCACTAAGATTTTACCATCGAAGCTAGCTGGTTTTTGTAAACCTTTTTCTTGTATGGCATAATCCCACAAACCGTTTAAGTTCATCCAATCGCTACGCTCCATAATCGGTCTCGGATATTCACCTAATACATTATTTACATCGATCTCTTCAGCCCATTTTGTTTTAATTTTATCACCCGCTGGCTGCCATTGTGCATTGGCTAGCAAGCTGAATAATAATGCCGTTAGTAACAAAAAGTTTTTCTTCATCGTTGTTTTGCAATTTTGTTTGTACATCATTCTTCGTATACTTTTTCTTGTAGAAATTCAAGAATCTGCACAACTTACTAAGTTGATTTTTAGTTCATTAACCAATTTAACTATCTCATTCGTCAACCATTCTTTTATGCATCTGAAATAAGAAAAAATATATCCGTCTATTTAGCTGGATTTTCTTTATCTACCTTACCTCATTAAAAAAGAGCAGTACTGAATTTATAACCAGTACTGTTCTTTTCAACTTTTAATACCCATCGTTTTGCACCAACATCGGATTTGCATCTAATGCAGATTGCGGAATTGGGAATAATTTGTGTGTTTCTTTTGCATTGGTAACTCCTCTTTCTATCGCAGAAGAAATGAAAGTTCCCATTCTAATCTGGTCTTCTCTTCTTAAACCTTCTGAGTAAAACTCCCAGCCTCTTTCATCTAACAAGTGCATTCTTAATGCTTCGGTACTTCCAAAATCACTCAATACGATATCTTCCAAACCTGCTCGCTCTCTCACTTGGTTTATTAAATCAATAGATTCTTGGTTAGGACCATTTAGCTCGTTTAGCGCTTCTGCTCTGGAAAGTAAAATGTCTGAATAACGAATTGCAGCAACATCATTTCCATGCTCATTACCTGTGCCATTTGGATCTGGCCAATACTTGAATGACCTCGTATTATTGGCATCTAGCAAAGAAACTGTTTCACCACCACCATTGATGTAAGAATCTACAATGAGATTTTTTCTAAGATCGCCTTCCTCGAAAGTATTATAAAAATTGTCGTACAAACGATACTGTGCAGCCCAGTTTCTCCAAGAAGTTTGGAAAGTTAAACCCGTTGCCGGATGACTTGCAAAACCCGGAGGAAATGCGCCATTCATATAGTTGCAACCGGGGCCACCAGCAATTTGCGGATAGCTAAGAATAAACTCCGTATTTACTTCATTTTCTACTCTAAATAATTGCTCGATATCTGGGTATAGTGCATAACTCCCCATATCCATTACCTCTTTTGCCATATCGGCTGCTTTTTGCCATTGCTTGGTATTGAGGTAAAATTTAGTCAGTACTGAACGTGCAGCTCCTTTAGTAGCTCTTCCGCCCCATTCTTCGCTGCCCGGTTCTGGTAGACCAGAAATAGAAGCCAACAATTCAGATTCAATATATTCCTGCATTTCTGTATCTGTAGCTCTTGGGAGTTCCAAATCGTCTTCGGTACTTTTTCTTAGCGGCACTGGACCAAACCATGAGTACATATAATTATAAGAAAGTGCTCGTAAAAATCTGGCTTCGGCTAAATACAGTGTTCTGCTATCTTCTGGAATTTCTGAACCCTCTAGGTTTTCAATTACGATGTTGGCATTTCTCACTCCTCTGTAAGGCTTTTGCCACATATCTCCATACATCCAACCTACTGTCGGGTCCCAAGTGAAACCAATCATTAACACAGCGGTGAGGTTTTCACCGCCACCAGTTTCCCACTCAATATCTGTACACCACTCTAAAATATTTCTAACACTATGGTGCGAATATCCATTGAGATATGCCTGAGAATAAGAGGAGAATAAAACAGACCGCACACCTTCGTCTGTAGTAAGAAAGTTTTCGGGTGCTAATTGAGAATATACTTTTTCTTCCAATACGTCTTCACAAGAGAACATCATCAATATCAGAAGTATCAAATTATATTTTAATATCTTTTTCATATTTCAGATCATTTAGAAGCTAAGTTTTACACCAAGAAGAACTGATTTTGCTGTTGGATAAGCATTGTAATCTATCCTACTTACCGCATTACCATTGGTATTGATTGCCGGATCGATACCGCTATAATCTGTAATGGTGAACAGGTTACTCGCAGTTAGATAAACTGATGCATTACTAATAGAATCGATCAGTTTTGGTAGGTGATAGCTTAGCGTTACGGTTTTTAGACGGATGTAAGAGGCATCTTCAATGGTATATGAATTTGCCTGTTTGGTACCCTGACCTCCCGGATTGATAAAGGAAGGATATTTATTTGAAGGATTATCTTCTGTCCATCTGTTTAAATAAGGTTCTGCAATTTTGTTTCTTCTAAAGTTGATAGGGAAATAAGTATCTACCAAGTTTTGATTGAGCATACTTACACCATTTACACCTTCGAAGAAAATCATTAAACCAAAGTTTTTGTATTCGAGTGTATTGCCAAAAGACCATGTTAAATCTGGGAATGAGTTTCCTAGAATTACTCTGTCGTCTGCGTTTACGGTACCATCTTCGTTTACATCTCTGTATTTTAAATCTCCCGGAGCTACATTATCTGTAGTTACACTAAAGTCATCATCATTTTGCCAAACACCATCAACTTGATAGCCATAGAAAGATCTCAAAGTCTCACCTTCTTCTGAAAGGAAAAATCCTCCTGTAAAACCAGCACTACCTTCAATAATCTGATCGATACCACCCAAATCCATTACCTCATTTCTTATAGTCGCCAGATTAATTGTTGAAGTCCAGTTGAACTCTCCTTCTATGTTCACAGTGTTTAAGGTAAACTCTACGCCTTTGTTTTTAATGCTACCTATATTAGTAAGCTGCGTAGTAAAACCTGTAGAGGTTGGTACTGGCAAATTGATAAGCATATCAAAGGTATTTTTCTCGAAGTATTCCAAAGAACCATAAACCCTTTCTTCTAAGAAGCCAAAATCTAATCCGATATCCCACTGCTCTGTAGTTTCCCATTTTAAATTAGGATTGGCTATTCTTGTTGGTGCAGTAGTAGATATTTTGGTAGAAGCCCCACCTACATTAAACACGGCTGTTCCTCCAGCAGCAAAGGTGGTTATTGATTGATAGTTACCAATTTCTTGATTACCAGTTTGCCCCCAGCTTGCACGTAACTTCATGGTACTAATGGCATCAACGGTTTCTAAAAATGGCTCTTCTTTCATCTTCCAAGCAAAAGCTGCTGATGGGAAATAACCATATTTACTATTGTTACCAAAACGAGAAGACCCATCAATTCTCAATGTAGCAGTTAAAAGATATTTATCTTTCCAAGCGTAATTTGCTCTACCCATATAAGAAAGTAATTGATAGCCAGCTCTGCTACTCCCGATTACATAAAGTGTTGGGTCTCCTAAACCAATATTGTCTGTTCCGGTAACATCAGAAGGGAATGATCTGCCTTCGGTATAAGTACCATTATAGAAAAACCTTTGTGTAGTAACACCGGCAAGCGCAGTTATACTGTGTTCTCCAAATTTCTTACTGTAAGTAGTTGTTGCTTCAACCAGATAATTAGATCGGTTTTCATTAAAGATGTTGGCTATACCTCCATTAGCATTTCCATCTACCGTTGTACGATCGATGTACACATCTTTTCGCTGATTGGTTACATCTGTACCCAAGTTCAATTTGAAAGATAGAGAAGGTAACAATTGATATTTAGCATATGCGATGCCCATTGTTCTAAAACTTTTTACAAAAGAGGATTTGCCATTTGCCAATGCCAACGGATTATCTAAACTATGGAAAGGTGATAATGTATAATTACCATCTTCATCGTAAGGTTGTAATGTAGGATCGAAGTTGTAAGCAGCATATAATGCTCCATTATCCATGTTTACACCATAAGACTGTGCAGGTACAAGGTCATTAATACTGAATGTGGTATTAAGATTTACTCCCACTTCTAACTTGTCTGTGATTTTAGAATCTACATTCATTCTTGCTCCGTAGCGCTCAAAAGATGAGCTAATCACCACACCTTCTTGATTAAAGTAATTTAATGCTGCATAGTAACTCGTTTTTTCATTACCACCAGATAAAGAAAGGTTGTGATTTTGAACAGGGGCATTATCTCTGAGTAATAGGTCTTGCCAATCTGTACCGCCATTGTCAATACCGGTTACAGCCTCTTCTGCCGAACCTCCACCATCTTCTACCAACTCAGTTAATACATTATAATATTCATCTGCGTTGAGTACATCCAATTTGCCCAATACATTTTGCACACCCACATAACCATCGTAATTGACCCGCATTCTATCAGATTTACCTTTTTTAGTGGTAATTAAAATTACTCCATTGGCACCACGAGAACCGTAAATTGCCGTTGCCGAAGCATCTTTTAGAATTTCGATAGACTCAATGTCATTAGGGTTCAATGCGCTTAGTGGATTTGCAGGAGATCGTGAAGAAGGAAATGAACCTGAACCAGTTGTTAAAGCGGCATTATTAATAGGTAATCCATCAATCACATATAAAGGAGCAGTGCCTGCTGTAAAAGAACTCGCCCCGCGAATACTGATAGACACACCACCACCGGGCTCAGAACTGTTTTGTACTACACTCACACCGGCTGCTCTACCTTTCAGTAATTCATCTACTGAGGTATTTACCCCTTGATTAATTTTATCTGATTTAAGAGAAACCACAGAACCAGTTAAGTCACTTTTCTTTACAGTACCATAACCAACCACTACAATTTCTTCTAACTGCTCTAAGTTTGGAGCAAGCGTTATGTTGATAACACTTTGAGCTCCCACAGCAATTTCTTGCGTATCAAAACCTATGTAACTGTACTGTAAGATTGCATCTGATGGGGCTGTAAGCGAATACTTACCATCAATATTGGTAGTTGTACCATTGGCAGTACCTTTAATAAGTATACTTACTCCCGGCAAAGGATTGTTATCTTCAGACGAAACAACCACACCAGAAATAGCTACTTGAGCAACCTCTCCTTCCTCAATCGTTTCTTGAAGATTTGGGGTTAAAATTGTTTTTTTACTGATGTATATTTTATCATTTACACGCTTAAATGCCAAATTTGCCTCTTTAGAAACTTCGCGAAGAATGTTTCCAAGAGAGCTTTTGCTCACTCTTATATTAAGTCTGGTTTCTTTGTCCAGCGCTTTGGTGAAGTAAGCAAATTCAAATTCTGTTTGCGCTTCTATATGATCAAAAAGATCTTCTAGCGTAGTATTTTTCAGATTTACTGAAACATAAATTTCCTCCACACTTTTGGATTGGCTCTTTCCAGGGCTCGCAATCAATACAGATAGCGTAACGCACTGTATCATAAAGCAATATAGCACGGATTTCGACATAATGATGATTTGTCTAAGTAGTTTCCATTTCATATTTTTACTAAGTTTACGAGTTAAACATAAGCCCTGAAAGGCAGATGATCGCGACAAAATCTGCCTTCAGGGTATTTTTGTGATTAAGTAATAATTAGATAATAGTATATTAGCTGCTGTTCATATTCTTCGATATTAAATTCTTCAAAAACACCTCATTTATTGCTTAAAAAAACTTTCTTTCCTTCTATCTTAAAATTAAATTTCCCTGAATAAGCAATTCCATTTAATACAGTTTCTAAACTCTCATTTTGGTATTGTGCTGTAAAAGTACCTACCTGCTTTCGGCGGATTTTTTCATCTTGAACAGTAAATTCTACCCCGTACCACTTCTCTAAACTGCTTAATACTTCATCAAAAGTGGATTTATTAAAAATGAGCTTTCCGTCTTTCCAACCGAATATTTCTTCTCTGTTAAAACCTGTTTTTACAAAGGCAGTATCTTTTAAAGTAGCCATTTCGTCTGGTGTGAGATTGACCTCTGCTGTTTCGTTTTTTACATTCACTTTCCCTGTCAATACAGCAATCTGTACTTTGTTATCTGATGGATATGCATGCACATTAAATGAGGTTCCAAGAACGGTAGTTTCCACTTCGCCGGTAATTACCTTAAAAGGTTTGCTTGGCATTTTGGCTATATCAAAAAATGATTCGCCTTCCAGGTAGATAATTCTGGTATCCGATTCTAAAAAGTTTTCTGCAAACTTTACCTTGCTGCCTGCATTCACTTTAATCTTAGAACCATCGGGTAAAGTGAGAGAAAGTTTCTCTCCAAATGCCGTTGATCTACTAATCCATTTTACTTCTGCTATTTTTTGCTCATCACTAACTTTGGATTTATAAGTAAATACCAACCAGCCCAAGAGTAGCAAAGTGACTACCGCGGCTACTCTCCAATACGGATTCGATTTTTGAATTGGGAATTCTCTTACAACAGTTTTGCGAGGCTTAGGAATATCTACTTTCGTAGCAATGTTGGTCCAGATTTTTTGACTATCAGTATCGATTACAGTTTCCTTATTGCTCGTCTCCTGATACAATTGTACAATTATATCGTCTAATTCATTTTCATAACCTTGCTCTGCCAGCCAATTTTGTAACTCAATCGACTCAGCTTCATTCGCCTGATTATAAAAATACTTTCTTAGTAGATTTGCTATACGAGCGTCCATTTTCTTATTTACTGTAATACTTACTGCTGTATTAATAAATACACAGGAATTGGAAGCACACCCAACCTCCGATAGTAATTTTTTTCAAAAAAAATTTAGAGGGAAATAAAAAGCAGAATAAGCGGGAGTATAATATCTGTATGCGCTTGTAGGTAAGCCCTAATTGTACTTAGTGCCAAGGCCATTTGTTTCTCAACATATTGAGTAGAAACATTAAGGTGGCCAGCAATTTCTTTATTGGTTAATCCTTGGTTTTTTCTGAGTAAAAAAATCTCTTTCCTTTTTGGTGGAAGTTTATCTATGGCATGCTCAGAAATTTGGGTAAGCTCACTATAAATCAGTTGGTCTTCTGCCAAACAATTTCGCCAAGCATCATTTTCATGGATATCTACCATTTGTAGCTCTTTGGCTTTTGACCTTAACTTATTAAGTACTACCCTTTTTGCTACCACAAACAAAAAACCATTAATCGGTAATTCCGGATTAAGTTTTTCTCTGTTTTCCCAAACCCTAATAAAAATATCTTGTACGGCTTCTTCTGCATCTTCTTTTGATTTGAGCATGCCGAAAGAAAAGTTAACCAGCCTTATCCAGTTATTTTGATAAAGTTTTTCAAGTGCAGCAAAGTCACCTTCTTTAATTCGGATAGCAATATCTTTGTTGTTTAAGGTCTGCATTTGTTATGGAATAAGGACAACACAATTTAGAAATAATTTACTGCATGTAAAAATCTCGTATGCTGGATGTTAAAATGCTGCTAGTAAATTTATAACTGAAAAAGAGTATTGAATAAAAATTGACTTTGGTTTTTATGATTTGTAATCTTAGCATCAGATTCTAAAATAGTTTTGTTTTTACATTTTTCCAACATTTCTTCCTAATCTGATTCCCAATTATATCGATTTAGCATGTAAACAGCACACTTGTCTTCATCAAATGTGCGATGCTCTAAAAATTTAAATCCGATTTTTTCATAGAAGCGAATCGCTCTTGCATTGCTTTCTAAAGGGTCTATAAGAATCGCTGTAACTGATGGATTTTCGAAACATTTGGCGATGGCTTGTCGCATCATTTCTGTGCCATAGCCTTTTCCCAAATTTTCTTTTTCACCTATCCAAATGTCAATAGCTCGCTGATTTGGAGCCACATTTCCCCAATAGTATGAGTCTTCTTTTTCAGGGTCTATAATTTGTACAAAGCCAATAGGTTTGCCATTTAGCTCAGCAATAAGCTGCTCTCGCCAAGGTGGATTTCTTTGTAATTCTGTCTCCCACTCCCAATCGTCATTTGGGTCTGCATCTATTACATGTTGTTGCCTATCCCAGTGATTAAGCAATTCTAGATCGTTCATATTCGCAGCCCTCAACCTGATTGTCGCACTTTCATTTTCCATATTTTTAGATTACTGATGATATAAAACTAAAAAAGCCAGCAATTAAATTACTGACTTTTTATATGAGAAGTACTAGCCGTATTAATTATGTTATTCTACCAAAGCAATTAGCTTATTTGCGATAATCGATAAATCGTCTTCCACTAGCTCAGGTCTTGGTGCCAACGGATATAATTGCTGCCCCGGCCTGCTGATAAAAGCAGTTCGCCAACCTGCCCAAGCTGCTCCTGCAACATCCCAACCATGTGCGGCAATAAGCATACTTTCTTCTGGGAGTACACCCACTTTTCGCGTTGCCCAGTTGTATGTATCTGCATGTGGTTTGTATTTGCCAATCTCTTCTACAGTAAGCATTTCATCAAACAAATCGATAATGCCCGCATTGGTAAATTGCGCTTTCACAACCTGAGGAGGAGAATTAGTAAGCGAGACTAAAGTGAAACCTTGTTGTTTTAATAATTGTAGTGCTGCCTTTACTTCTGGATGTGGTGGTAATGATTTAATCGGAGAAATTGCCTTTTTTGCTTCCTCTTCTGTAATTTCTTTTCCATTATTCTTGGCGATCATCATTAAAGCTGCTGCACCTATTTCGCCAAAGTTGTTGTATTTATTGGCTACTGTGTTTACTAATGAATATTGTAGCATCGTAGTAAACCAAAGCTGTAGAAGCTCTTTGTTACCTTGTAAAACCTGATTTACACTGGCTTTCAATGGAGCTAAATCGAGCAAGGTTTCATTCACATCAAAAAACAATACTTTGGGTCTTATACTGGTGTCAGTAATTGGTTTTTTCATGGTTTCAAAATTTTCAGCTTTTAATAATGTAGTTGATAATAGTCCTGTACTACCTAGTGCTAAGCTTTTTCTAACAAAATTTCTTCTTGTGTTTTGTTCTTTTTTCATCTGGTTAAAATCTAACAAAAACATTCTAGTTAGTATGTTTTTGTGCAAAAAAATTTATTTAAGTTGATTAATATAATTTCCTACTCCTAAAAGATATTCTTCCAATATCTGATCGTCTTGATAAAGCTTTCTAATTCCTCGAATTCCTTCAAAAGCACTAATCAGGTAAATGGCTACAGCGGCGCTATCCACTTCGGGTTTAATGCTACCTGTACTTATTCCATTTTCAATTACTTTGATAATGGCTTGTTTCCAATCGTCTATAATTTTTCGAAGAGCGAGTTGGTAGCCTAATTCACTATCTCCTATTTCGTTGATGAGGTTATTTGCCGGGCAACCCGCTTGTTTTTCTTCCATCGAAAAAGACTTGATTTTAGAAGTAAAAACATGCTTGAGTAGCTCAACAGGTTCTTGGTTTGAATCCAGAGGTTTTATCATTCCATTAAGAATTCTGGTTTGCACCCGCTGGCTAATTACTGCTAAACCTATATCTTGCTTATTTTTAAAATGATGATAAAATGCACCCTTAGAGAGCTTCGTCGCATGCATTATTTTATCTATACTGGTGGATTTAAAACCATTTTTATAAAACAAGTTAAATGCCTTGTCGATGATCAACTGCTGTGTAAGTTCCGATTTAATTTCTTGTTTCATAAAGCAAATATATAAAATCATTCTGATTAGTATGTTTTTAATGAGTTTTTTAGATACTTATTCGTTTACTCATATATTAATCTGAATTTTTACATCAGCTATGCTAAATACAAATAATATTTTAACATTCACCCTCTGCATTTTAGCTATACTTCAAGCACCCATTTTTTACTATTATACATCTGGACCTGTCGGAATGCTACTGATTAGTATTTACATATTAATGGCTTTAATAATGACTATTACTCTAATTAAAGCTCTTAAAATAGTACGTTCTACTTTTCAATTAGTAGGATTAATTTTTTCGATTTTAGTAGGTTCTTCATCATTGTTTTTTGGAGAAAGGTTCATCGAAAAATTTGACTGGAGGTTTTACAAAAATGAAAGGCAAGAAATTGTCAATCGAGTATTAAAAGAAGAACACAAAGAGAACATAGTTCATTTAGATTACTTTCTACCAATTTCAAATGTATCCCTCCCATAAACCAGCCTATTACATTAGATGGTAATTGCTTTACTTAGCTGAAAAAGTAATTATGTACACCTCCAAAGAAATGTTTCCCGTAGTTGAAGACTGGTTGTCTAGCGGATCGACTCAAAAAGCTTACAGCCTACAACATAATTTACCACTTCATATCTTGCCTTACTGGGTGTCTCGTTACAAAAAACTAAAATCGGAATCAGCTCCAAAAGAAAAATCAGCAAAGTTTATTGCTGTAAACTATGAAAAACCAATGCTTCAAGGCGTAGAAATAGAATTCCCCAATGGCATCATCCTCCGTTTTTCTCAAGCTGTATCTGCCAGTTATTTGCAACAAGTCTTGAAGGTATGTTCGGATTAAATTCCCAACAACGCTTCTTTT